>JBBDNB010000060.1 GCA_040877935.1 Chitinophagales bacterium | reverse complement strand
AAATTAGCAGCAGCTTTTGTTTCTCTCATTTTTTAACCCTTGATTCGCATTATTAGAATATGCCTACCCGATAGTGGACATGGCAGATCTTTATATACTTTCTCCTAATGGAGATATTGAACTTCAAAAAATGGGAGAAAATGTGTCGATATCTGAGAGAAAATATCAACATCCCAATTTTATTTATTCTATTAATATTCCTAAAAATGAAACCAGAACATTATTTCTAAAAATCAGTAATGGTCAACAAATTATGTTGCCTTTAAAAATTGGGAGTGTAGAACAAATATATAATAGCATTTCAAATAGAGATGTTTTTTCCAGTATGTACATAGGCATAATATTAATAATGGTCTTGTTCAACTTCTCTCTTTATTTAGCAATTAAAGACGGAAGCTACATATACTACGTTGGTTACATATTGGCAGCAGGACTAACACACGTTAGTCATCACGGTTATACATATAAATTGTTATGGCCAACATCCCCACAACTAGCTGAATTAAGTGTTGCTCTTTCACCTGCAATCATAGGTTTTGCTACAATTTTTTTCATAAGAAACTTTCTAAGAACAAAATTATACGTGAAAAAGCTAGATCGACTATATAATTTATTTATAGTCATGTACATAGTTTCTACTATAATATATTTTATAGGGTTCCCTCAGGTTAGCTATAAACTTTTACAATCAACCGCTTTAATGATATCTATTTTAATAATAATTACTTCTATCCCTATTATGCGAAAAGGTTACCGTTCTGCAAAATTCTTTTTTGTAGCATGGACAATATTTTTATTGAGTGTTGTAGTTTTTATACTAAAGGATTTCGGTA
This sequence comes from Chitinophagales bacterium, assembly GCA_040877935.1. NCBI lineage: Bacteria > Pseudomonadati > Bacteroidota > Chitinophagia > Chitinophagales > Chitinophagales bacterium. The sequence continues at coordinate 47,217 of JBBDNB010000060.1, read as the reverse complement.
TACTCCCCTATAATCTTATAACTGTATATTGTCTGGAAATAGGTACTACTATAGGCTTAGTTCTTCTATCTTTCGCCCTCGCAGACCGTATTAATATTCTTAAAAAAGAAAAAGAAGATGCGCAGCAAAACGAATTAAATGTGCTTCAAGAAAACAAGAATATAGTTGAACAACAAAATGTAATCCTCGAATCAAAAGTAAAAGAGCGAACAGAGGCCCTGCAACAATCCAATGAATACCTGAGCAAGGCCATAACCGACCTTAAGCAGGCACAGTCACAACTGGTAGATGCTGAAAAAATGGCATCGCTGGGACAGCTTACAGCAGGTATTGCGCATGAAATCAACAACCCCATCAATTTTGTAGTTTCCAATATCAACCCTTTAAAAAGAGACATCAATGATATTTTACAGATACTGGAAAAATATGCCGAAATTAAAGATGAAGAAAACCTGTCTGAAAAACTGGCAGAAGTAGAAGCTTTAAAAGAAGAGCTCGATTTGCAATTCACGTTGGATGAAATAGATCAACTCTTAAAAGGAATTAATGAAGGTGCAAATAGAACCGTAGAAATAGTAAAAAGCCTGCGCACTTTTTCCCGCCTGGATGAAACTGATTTAAAGAAAGCGGATATCAATAATTGCCTGGAGTCCACACTTTTATTGCTCAATAGTGCCCTAAAAGAGAAAGTAGAAATTCAACAGCATTTTGCTGATTTACCGCTTATAGAATGCTATCCGGGTAAAATAAATCAGTTATTTATGAATATATTAAACAATGCTGTACATGCCATTGGTGAGAAAGAATATGCAGAAAATGAAAAAGGATTGATTACATTAGTGACTGAAGATGCAGCAGAGGATGTAATTATTAAAATTAAAGACAACGGTACCGGTATGGATGAAACTACGCGCAATCGTATATTTGAGCCCTTTTTCACTACTAAGGATGTAGGTGAAGGCACCGGTTTGGGACTGTCTATTGTACATACCATTGTTGAGAAACACCATGCACATTTGGAGCTGAAAACTGAATTGGGAAAAGGCACTGAATTTACCATCCGCCTCCCTAAAATTCAAAGGTATAAGAATCAAGACACACAAAAACAAGACTTGGAAACATACAAACAAGAAAGAAGAAGCAATTTGCTTAATAAGCAAAGTTCTATGAGAAAAAAAACAGAATAATAATAGAATAAGGCAACAGATAATAATTATGAGCACAAAACCCAACATTTTATATGTTGATGATGAGCCCAACAACTTAACAGGCTTTAAAGCATCCTTTAGGCGGGATTACAAAATCTTCACTGCGGAATCTGCAGAGGATGCTATGGAACTGCTAAAAGAGGAAGACTTTGAAGTGATCATCAGCGACCAACGTATGCCGGGGATGTCGGGGGTGGAGTTTTTCGAAGCCATCAAAGACGATTATCCTCAACCGGTGCGAATGCTGCTCACCGGCTATTCCGATATTGAATCTGTAATTAAAGCCATCAATGAAGGGAATGTTTACCGCTACATTACAAAACCCTGGGAAGAACAGGATTTAAAATTGACCATTGACAATGCCCTGGAATTTTACAAGGCCAAAAATGACCTGCGCCAACGCAACATTGAGCTTGAAAAAGCGTACAACGAACTGGAAAAATTTGTTTACAGTGCCTCTCACGATTTGCGTGCACCATTGGCATCGGTACTCGGAATTGTGCGGCTGGCCAAAATGGAAAACAAAAACCCCGATTTTGAAGACTATTTAGACAAAATCGAAACCAGTATAGATAAACTGGATATTTTTATTCAAAACATAATTGCCTACTATAGAAGTGAGAAACTTGAAGTACAAAGTACAGAAATCGATTTTGAAGAACTTATAAGCAATGCAATTCAAAGTCTCGAACATTATGAAAATGCCACTGCAATAGATATTAGCATGGAAATAAAGCAAAATGAAATATTTAAATGTGATGAGTCTCGCTTGAAACTCATTGTCAACAATCTACTTTCAAATGCCATTCGCTACCAACGACCGGAAGAAAGCAATAAGCGCATTGATATCCGTGTATCAGTTGAGCACAATATGGCTACAATTAAAGTAGAAGACAACGGCATCGGCATTAAACCTGTGGACATACGTAATATATACAATATGTTTTATACTACGGCATCGGCAAATTCCGGTTCCGGTATTGGGCTTTATATAGTAAAAGATACCCTCAAGAAACTTTCCGGTTCTATCGAAGTGGACAGCACTGCCGGAAAGGGCACTACTTTTATCATAAAAATACCCGGACAAAAATGAGCACTACTACAAACCAACTCGTTATGCTGGTTGACGACAGCAAAATTGATTTGTTCCTCAACAGAAAATTTCTGAATGTAGCAGGTATTTCAGCCAATACCCTTGATTTTCTATCGGCAAAAGAAGCCCTGCAATACATTGAAGAAAATGCAAAATATCCTGATAAACTGCCGCTGCTAATTCTTCTGGATGTTAAAATGCCTGAGATCAATGGCTTTCAATTTTTGGAACACTACAAAAAAATTAAACAGAACATTAAAAAAGACATCAAGATTATCATGCTTTCTTCCACTATAGATCCCGTTGACCTAAATCGTGCCAGAGATAATGAACATGTATTTGATATTTTGAAGAAACCCCTGAATCCCAATGTGCTGAAAGAAGCCCTGAAAGCTCAAAAAATAAAATGGGTGGCTTAAGCCGGATAAACCGGAAATCCTAATTGCTAAAAAAGTAAATCCTAAACAAACCTAAATATCAAAATAAAAATTATTTAAACAAGTACTTCAGAATAACATAAAATTTTCTCGCAAAAAATGGCAGGATATGAATATTAATCTGAGCTCTTAAATAATAATCCTCGAGCTCACGTTATTAAGCCAATCTTACTACAGAGTATAGTGCTACAATACCCACAGGATAACCCAACCACCAGGGTAAGCCCAAAGCAAAAAACAACCCCCCGCAAACCAAACAAACAAAACCCACTGTTAATGCATATGGCAATTGTGTCTTTACATGACTCAAGTGATCACAGCCCGATGCAAGCGAGCTCAATATAGTAGTATCAGAAATTGGCGAACAATGGTCGCCCAATACAGACCCCCCAATAACTGCCGCTGTTAAATGATAGATGACCGGCAATATATCCTCAGTTGGCAGGCCTTCGGAAACACCAAGCGCATATGCAGCAGGCAAAATTATCGGATATAATATAGCCATTGTACTCCAGCTCGAACCTGTAGAAAAAGCAGTGACAGCTGCCAGCAAAAAAGTAATTAAGGGAAAATACAGTATGCTAACTTTCCCTTCCGTAATACTGATTAAAAAAGTAGAAGTATGCAATTCCTCGGTAATGATGGCAAGTGACCAGGCCGCTACCAAAATCACTACAGGCTGCAACAAAGATTTAAAACCAATCATTATGCTATCAGCAGTTTCAGGAATATTTAATATTTTCCCGCCAATACTGAGTGCCATAGCGGTCAATAAGCCCAGCAATGAAGCCCAGACCAATGCCTGATAGGAATCAGCATTTCCCACAGTAGTAGATAATTTGCTTAAAAAACCTGCGCTACTATGCCATATTTCCGAATCATGACCGGTTATGATCAACCCTGCAATGGTACCTCCCACTACCATCAATACAGGAAAAAAGGCATTGTACCAATGCGGGCGAACATTTTCTTTAGGCTGCATTTCCTCATCTATTTGTTCTGGAATTTGGTATTCAGCAGTATCAGGATTTGCCGCATTTTCCTCTGCTTTTTTCATAGGGCCGAAATCCTTTTTCATAAAAATGAGCAGAAGTATAAAAAACAAAGTCAAAAAAGGATAATAGGAATATTGCAAGGAGTTTAGAAAAACAGAATAAGGACTTTCATCAATTTTCATGATTTTCAATGCGCTTTCAATATACCCAAGCTCAGCGCCTATCCAGGTAGTGATGAATGCTACAGAAGCAATAGGTGCGGCTGTGCTGTCAACTATATAGGCGAGTTTTTCACGGGAAATCTTAAAACGATCGGTCAATGGACGCATCGTATTCCCAACGACCAATGTATTGGCATAATCATCAAAAAAAATCAGTACACCAAGCAGCCAGGTAATAAATTGCGCCATCTTGCTGTTTTTGGCAAAAGGTGTAAGTTTATTGACTATGCCCTGCATCCCTCCATTTTTAGTGATCAGTGCCACCATTGCACCAATCAACAATGAAAAAATTATTATAGAAAGATGGCCACTGTCTTGCAGTACAGTAATTACATAAGTATCTACTACTTTCAACAGGCTCGAAATAATATGAGCTACATCGAGTCCATTAACGATATACACCCCAAGCCAAACTGCAGAAAACAGTGAAATAATCACCTCCTTAAAAATTAATGCAAGTACAATGGCTAATAATGGCGGAAGTATTGAGTACCATAGTGGAATTTTTTTGTAGCGCCAATACGCATCCTTATCACTGATATGATATATTTCCCGAACTATCTTTTCTTTGATGTGAAGTGTAAAAAGGTTTAAATTTTCAGGCATGTTAACTTCCACAAGAGCTACTCCTGCTTTGAAATACAAATCAATTTCCTCCTTTCCATAAGTAAATGTTCCCGAACCATTGAATTCAATCAATTCACCGGAAGAATTTTTCAATTCTATATTTACGCCTTCTTCCGCAGCATTAAATTCAAAGCCAGATATTTCGCGATAATCAGAAATATTAGATGCACTTAACTGAAGCGCTGAAAAACAGAGCAATGAAAAACACAACAAATCTTGGACTATACTTTTAGAAAACACATTCATTTCTTAAGTTGGAAAGTTCCGTAAAACTATTATAAATTGTGCAATAAATAGGTGGAGGATAAATAGATCAGGCAACTTTTTGCTCCTGCTAATTGTTTTGCACAAATACTGATTTACCATGAATATATATCAACGCATATCCTTATTGTTTTTTATTCTATATAGCCTTGGACTCTCCGCACAGTTTATTTTCAATCGCTTTGATAATATACCTGTAGTTAAGAATAATCATGAGTTAAAATATCCCTGGGCTGGTGGATTGAACAATCCGCAATTTTCAGAAGCTGACTTGAACAACAATGGCATATTGGATTTGGTGGTTTATAATAGAAGCTATGTAGTAAAAGGTGACAAAATACTCACTTTTATCAATCAGGGAACACCTGGAGAAATAGATTATGTATATGATCCAGCTTACCAGGCAGGGTTTTACGATATTGGCCCAGATAGTCTGGCTCTGGACAACTGGCTCTTGCTTAAAGACATGGATTGCGATGGTATTGAAGATGCCCTGGCAGGCACCCAACCCGGCCGAATACATTATTATCAGGGTATATACCAGAATGATATGCTGACTTTTAAACACAGGAATTATCTGCGCTACAATCCAGGCTCAGTGAATATTTTTATATCCGGACTGGATATTCCTACTATTATAGATGTTAATTTTGATGGGGATCTCGATATTCTAACCTTTAACCAGGGTGGTACCACTATAAGCTATTTTGAAAATTTATCAATGGAAACATTTGGGCAGTGTCAGGAAAATTTCATTTTTGAGCAAGTAGATGATTGCTGGGCAGATTTAAAGGAAACAGGCAATAAACGAGAATTTGATATTGATACCAGTTGCGGCACTATTAACAAAACAGGCCCCAGACATTCCGGTTCTACATTGCTTGCTTTTGACCAACATGGGGATCAAGCAATTGATATTCTTAGCGGAAATATTTCATATCCGAATTTGACTTTTGCGGAAAATGGAGGTAATAGTGATACAGCTTTTGTAGTAGCTCAAGACACTTTGTTTCCTAGTTACGATATATCTTTTGATTGCAATAATTTCGGCATCACATTTCTTGCCGATGTCAATAATGATGGATTAAAAGACCTGATCGGGGCACCTAATGAGCCTAAAAAATCTGAAAATATAGCCTCTTCCTGGTATTATAAAAATGTAGGAGATTCTAATAATTATGTGTTTGAATTTGTAACGGACAGTTTTCTGACCAATGAAATGCTCGATTTTGGAGAAGGCGCAAGTCCTCTTTTTGTGGATGTAAATCAGGATGGAAAGCTGGATATACTTGTGGGCAATTACGGTTATTATGAAAGTACGGTGAGCTATTTTACATCATTGGCCTATCTGGAAAATATTGGTACCGACAGCAGTTTTGCCTTTCGCCTTGTTGATTCGGATTTTGGCAACTTGTCTCAAGATAGACTTACAGCAATTCACCCTACTGTAGGAGATTTGGATGGCGATGGGGACTTAGACCTCATTGCAGGGGATAAATCAGGTTTTATTCATTACTTTGAAAACACTGCCGGACCCGGCAACCCTATGCAATTGGGCCCCGTTCAAGGCCGTTATTTTGCTATTGATGTGGGCGAATATAGTACTCCTCATCTTTTCGATGCGAATGGCAATGGGCTCTTAGACCTTATCATAGGTGAAAAAGATGGCAATCTGAATTATCTGGAAAATAAAGGGACAGCGACTAGTCCTTCTTTCAATAGCATTCCTGACAATTCCTTTTTAGGCGAAATAGATGTACGTTTACCCAATTTTTATAGAGGATACTCCTCCCCTACATTTTCCAGGCTGGACTCTACGAATAATTATTTTCTGCTTTCAGGCTCACAGCAAGGTGTAATAAAAGTATATGCTTTTAATCCCGACAGTCTTTTATCAGGAAAATTCTCATTAGTCTATGAAGAATTTTCCGGCATTAAAGAAGGTGAAAACAGTAATATCACTATTGCAGACCTTGATAATGACGGGATGTTTGAAATGGTAACGGGCAATTACAGAGGTGGACTTAGCTTTTATTCGCAAACTGATAGCATCCAAGTTCCCGACTCAATTATCAATTCAATCCAACCCTTAAAAGACGATCTCAAGGGCTCTCTTAAGCTGTTTCCAAACCCGGCAAACAACCTTGTGAATGTAGAATGGAATTTGCCTGATAAAGAAATAGGCAGCAATGCTCAATTGCAAATTTTCGACAGCCAGGGAAAGGCAATATACAACAGCAGTATTTCTATTGTTGATTCAAATGGCCGCCATCAAATTGACATTAGTCCATATCCTTCAGGTCTCTACCTGATTCGGGTCTCTACAGGAAATAAACGCATCACCGAGAAGCTCTTAAAGTTTTAAGGTTTTTTTACGGAAAAAACCGCATCGTCACAAATACTTGTTGATAAGCAAACCCAACTGCAAGCTTTGACTAAAAAATTCAATACTTTTGCAGTCCAAAAATATTTAGCGGAATATGATCACTGTAAACGACCTCAGCCTCCAATACGGAAAACGCATTTTATTTGATGATGTGAATATCAAATTCACCAAAGGCAATTGCTATGGAGTAATTGGAGCCAATGGTGCGGGGAAATCTACATTTCTTAAAATACTCTCAGGAGAAATTGATCCCACCTCAGGACAGGTTGACATCACTCCGGGTGAGCGTATGGCTGTGCTTAAACAAGATCACAATGCTTTTGACAAATACCAGGTACTGGAAACAGTATTGCGCGGCCACAGCAAACTGTGGGATATTATGGAAGAGCGCAATGCCATATATGCCAAACCCGATTTCAGTGATGCTGATGGCATTAAAGCTGGAGAATTAGAAGAGGAATTTGCCAATATGGAAGGTTGGAATGCAGAATCTGATGCCGCTGAATTGCTGAGTAACCTGGGAATAAAAGAAGAGTTGCATACCAAAATGATGCACGAACTTACCGGTAAAGAAAAAGTACGTGTATTGCTGGCTCAGGCGCTTTTCGGCAATCCCGACCTCTTGCTGCTGGATGAGCCTACAAATGATCTGGATGTAGAAACCATTAGCTGGCTGGAGGATTTTCTTGCAGATTTTAAAAATACTGTGATTGTTGTATCGCACGACAGGCACTTCCTCGATATGGTTTGTACACATATTGCCGATATTGATTTTAGCAAAATACAATTGTACACAGGAAATTACTCTTTCTGGTATGAATCCAGTCAATTGGCCGCAAGACAGCGCTCTGATAAAAACAAGAAAACAGAGGACAAACGCAAAGAGTTGATGGATTTTATTCAACGGTTTTCGGCCAATGCTTCTAAATCCAGACAAGCTACTTCAAGGAAAAAAGCCCTGGAAAAATTAAAGATTGATGAAATAAGACCTTCCACCAGGCGCTATCCCGGTGTTATCTTTAAACAAGAGCGCGAAGCGGGGAATGACATTTTGGAAGTCAGTGACCTGAGTGCATCCCATGAAGGCGAAAAATTATTTTCAAATATCAGTTTCACGGTCAACAAAGGCGATAAAATCGCTATTACCGGTAGCAACAGCCTTGCGATTTCCCGCTTTTTTGAAATCCTTGCAGGAAAAGCAAAAGCCGAGACGGGCGAGGTAAAATGGGGCGTTACCATTACCACTGCCTATTTACCCTCTAACAATGACGAATATTTTGACGCATCAATGAATTTGATAGATTGGCTGCGTCAATATTCTGAAAATAAAGATGAAACCTATATTCGCGGATTTTTAGGGAAAATGCTTTTTAGCGGGGAAGAAACCCTCAAAAAATCCAATGTATTATCCGGAGGGGAAAAGGTGCGCTGTATGTTGTCACGACTGATGTTGAAAGAAGGCAATGTGCTGCTTATGGACGAACCAACCAATCACCTTGATATGGAAACCATCGTGGCTCTGAACAATGCCATGAAAGATTTTGCAGGCACTATTCTGTTTACCTCACATGACCACGAATTGAACAATTCAGTAGCAACCCGGGTAATTGAGCTCACACCAAATGGCGCCCTTGACAAACTGATGAACTACGATGAGTACATCAATAGCGAAGCCGTAAAAGAGCAACGCGAAGCATTAATGGCTGTAGTATAGCCTCTTTCATAGATTTACTGGAGTCAATACTCTTTGTAATCCGTTACTCTGCCAGCTTCGTATATAATTCTTTTACTGGTATCGCCTTCTTCTGTAAAGACAGTTACAACTCCCTGTTCCCAGCCTTCTTTGAAGTTCACCTGCTCTTTTAAAGCGCCACTTTCATAATAATATTCCCAGTATCCGGTCTCTTTTTCATTTTCAAACTGCCCTGTCGATTCCAATTCGCCATTTTCATAATAGCGTTTGTAGGGGCCGTGCTCTTTATTGCCTTCAAACTGAACAGACTCTCTCAGTTTACCACTTTCATAAAAAAACTCCCACTCCCCTTCCATACTGTTTTCGATGAACTGTCCTTTTTCGCGCAGCTTGCCATTGGGATAATAAGAGGCGTATGGACCATGATAATTGCCCCGCTTGTAGGTTTCTTCTATCTCTTTTTTACCCTCCTTGTACAAAACTCTTTTGCCGTGCAGTTCCCCTTTGGAGTATTCGCATTTTTCTATCAAAGTACCATTTTCATCAAAATACTTGGCAACTCCACTAAGGTCTCCATCTTTGTAGTTTTTTTCTTCTTTTAATTGCCCATCGGAATAATAGGACTTGTAGGCACCAATTCTAACTTGTTCATCTTCGCCTTTTATAAAATACGTTTCTTTGAGCCGGGTTTGATCTTCATCGTACCAATTTTCAACTTTTACTGGATCCTGTTCTTTACAGGCAGATATAAAAATCAACATTGAAAAAATCAGGAAATAAGCAATTCTTAAATTGTACATAGGTTATTATTTTTCAATTCTGTTAAATCAGTCTGTCATTATAAAGCGAAAAAAGCTTTTAAATAAAGCCATCCATCAAAGGAACGCTTTGCAAATTTCGCAAAGCTGTTCTGTATCGGTATATTTGCAACACAGAAAACGAGTAGAAATTTAAGGAAATTTTATGAGCGAAGAATTAAAAAATATTATTGAGAGGGCATGGGAAGAACGCAGCCTTTTAGAAGACAGTGCCACTCAAAAGGCAATCAATGAAGTAATAGAAGCCCTTGACAAAGGAAAGTTACGCGTGGCAGAGCCTTCTGGTGATGGCTGGAAAGTCAACGATTGGGTGAAAAAAGCAGTGATTCTGTATTTCCCTATCCGGAAAATGGAAAAGATAGAAGTCGGTCCTTTTGAGTTTCACGATAAAATGGCCTTGAAAAAAGATTATCAAAAACTGGGCATAAGGGTTGTTCCACATGCTATTTCCAGATATGGTGCATATATTGCCAGTGGTGTAGTAATGATGCCTTCTTATGTGAATATAGGAGCATATGTAGACAGTGGGACAATGGTAGATACTTGGGCAACGGTTGGTTCCTGTGCGCAAATCGGCAAAAATGTACATCTGAGCGGAGGTGTGGGTATCGGAGGTGTTTTAGAACCTGTACAGGCAGCTCCCGTTATTATTGAAGACAATTGCTTTATCGGTTCGCGTTGTATAGTAGTAGAAGGGGTGCGCGTGAAAAAAGAAGCAGTGCTCGGTGCCAATGTTGTATTGACACAATCTACAAAGATACTGGATGTTAGCGGTGCTGAAACAGTAGAATACAAAGCTGAGATTCCAGAGCGATCTGTTGTAATTCCCGGCAGTTATACAAAAAAATTCCCTGCCGGAAACTACCAGGTGCCCTGCGCATTGATTATCGGCAAGAGAAAAGCTTCTACAGATAAAAAAACCTCCCTGAATGAATGTTTGAGAGGTTTTGAAGTTGCCGTTTAAGTTTATCTTAGTAATTCTACTAATTTTTCAAACAGATAAAATCAATTGATATGGCACTTACAATTAAGGAAGCTTTAGAAAAAAAATCCGATGCCTTTTATATTGGCAACCGCTTGGTTTTGCCTTTCAAGTGCCAGTTGATCAAACTCATTGTAGATTCACATATTTATACAGAACTGGTTGGCAACCTTGATATTAAGCTGAACCAAGACCCGCAGAACACTTCTATTTATATTAGAAGCATAGGACAATTGAAGAATTTTTTCGATACTTATAAGACCATCAAAATTATCTGTTGTGAAATGGATGATGATCTATGCGATATTGACAAGCACATTAAGCTGCTTTGCCGCATCAAAGAAAACCACATTGCCAGTATCGATATTCCGGATGATGATATTTTGTTTATAGAGTGAGCCAGATTAAACCCAAAAACATGTTGCAAATTCGCCCCGATGAGGAGCAGGTACTCTTTAAAATTGCTGAGGCTGCCCAATCGTTGGGAATGCCCGCCTATGCAGTAGGTGGTTTTGTGCGCGATAAAATTTTAAAAAGACCAACTAAGGATATTGATATTGTTTGTATTGGAAGCGGAATAAAATTGGCCAAAGCCAGTGCGGCACTTTTTCCAAAAACTTCTAAAGTAAGCGTATTTAAGAGTTTTGGGACAGCTATGTTTAAAGTTGGCGATCTGGAACTCGAATTTGTGGGCGCACGCAAAGAATCCTATACCCGCAATTCACGCAAACCAATTGTAGAAGATGGCAGTCTCGAAGACGATCAGAACCGCAGGGATTTCACTATCAATGCGCTGGCTATAAGCCTAGATAAAGAAAACTACGGAGAGCTGATAGATCCATTTGACGGTATCAGGGACCTTGACCTGCGCATTATCAGAACACCCCTCGACCCGGATATCACTTTTTCTGACGACCCGCTGCGTATGATGCGGGCATTGCGTTTTTCAGCTCAACTTGGCTTTAATATTGATCCTATTACTATGAAAGCCATAGAACGCAATGCTGAAAGAATAAGCATTGTTTCTCAGGAAAGAATTACAACTGAGCTCAATAAAATTGTTGAAAGTCCCAAGCCATCAAAAGGTATTAAACCCCTTTTTAAAACTGGATTATTAAAATTAGTTTTCCCCGAAATGCAGGCTTTACACGGAGTGGAAACCATTGATGGAAAAAGCCACAAAGACAATTTTTATCATACCCTTCAGGTGCTGGACAATCTTTCTGAAAAGAGTGATGATTTATGGTTGAGATGGGCGGCTATACTTCACGACATTGCAAAACCTGTCTGCAAGCGTTTTGACCCTAAAACTGGCTGGACATTTTACGGACACGATGCCATTGGCGCTAAAATGGTGCCCAAAATTTTTCGCAGACTCAAACTTCCGATGAATGAAAAAATGAAGTATGTTCAGAAAATGGTGGCTTTGCATTTGCGTCCCATTGGACTGAACAAAAGCATTACTTCCGACTCGGCTATTCGCAGGCTGCTTTTTGAAGCCGGAGATGATGTGGAAGACTTAATGCTTCTCTGCGAAGCAGATATCACGACTAAAAACAGGGAAAAAAGAGTGCGCTTCCGCAAAAATTTCGATATCGTAAAACGCAAGCTCAAAGAAATTGAAGAAAAGGATCAGGTCAGGAATTTTCAACCGCCTATTTCAGGAGAAGAGGTTATGAAGTGTTTTAATATCAAACCAGGTCGCTCGGTAGGGATTATAAAAAACAGCATCAAAGAAGCAATACTTGACGGAGAGATCAAAAATCAACGCGATGAAGCTTGGGGTTATATGCTGAAAAAAGGAGAGGAGCTGGGCTTGAAGGCTAAAAAATAGTTCTCGCAGAGTCGGTAAAGTAGAGTGAAGGAACAAGCGATAATGGGACGATACCTCAATTTCAAACCTTGTTCCTTCCGCCCCCTCATCAAAACTTTGAGTCGAAAAGCGGTCTGACGGTTCATTTATTAAAGTTATCGATATGGTAGAGCTTGGTTTACAGTTTAAGAAAACCGTCTGACCGCTATGGTTTTAATTTAAAATGACTGGGAATATAATTTATCATTCCTCCATCCCCGGAAAAGCATTGACATACTGAATACGCACATCAGGAAAGTTCTTTACAATTTGAATGCGGAAATCAGGAAAAGCATCTACAAACATCCACTCACCACATTCATCGGGGAAAGCATTTACCTTCTGCACACTTAAGTCTGGGAAGGCATCTACTATTTCTACACGGATATCTGGAAAACTCTCAACAATTTGCACTTTGCCATAAAGCGAAATGCCATCAAAAGTACAGTTGTCATAATCCAATTCACCATCTTGCGAAAACACAGAAATAAAGGGAAACAAGCAGATTAGAAAAAGTAGTGATTGTTTTTTGACAAGCAACATGAGTTGAGGTTTTATCCAAAAACGAAACTAAGGCTTTTGAAGTATAATTTGATACAGATCAATAAGCCCTTTCAGAACTGCCCTCTATGTAATTGATAAAAGCCTTGTTGACTACTTTGTTGCCTCCATTAGTCGGGAAATTGCCCGAAAAATACCAGTCGCCTTTATGGTTGGGACAGGCCTCGTGCAAATTTTCAATACTTTGGTATATGATCTCTACATCAGAGAAAATATGTTTTGGTTTGAGAATTTGAGATATTTTAGCCGAAATCTCATCATCGCTAAATTGCTCATAGAGCTCCTGTACTTTGTTTTCAATTTCTTCCAGCGGTTTCTTATTCTCCTCTATACACTTCTCATAAATCTGGCGTAGCAAACTTTCCTGCTTGCGGTCTTTTAAAAGCTCAATTGCTGCTCTAAATGCCACAAAATCTTTCATTTTTGACATATCGATGCCATAACAGTCAGGAAAGCGAATTTGCGGTGCAGAAGAAACAATCACAATCTTTTTGGGCTCCAGCCGGTCTAAAATAGAAAGAATGCTTTTTTGCAAAGTAGTGCCTCTTACAATTGAGTCGTCAATGGCAACCACCGTATCAACATTTTTGCGCACCAGGCCATAGGTCACATCATATACATGCGATACCAGTTCATCGCGAGATGCATCTTCCGTAATAAAAGTGCGCAGCTTGGCATCTTTTATAGCCAGCTTTTCTACTCTTGCTTGCATATGAATAATGCGGTCAATCTCCCCTGGATCTGAAATCCCTTTTTCGAGTATCAATTTCTTTTTGTGCAGGTTTAAATGCTCATTGAGCCCTTCCATCATCCCGTAAAATGAAATTTCAGCTGTGTTGGGAATAAAAGAGAAAACCGTGTTTTCAAAATCATAATTGATTGATTTCACCACCTTTTCAGTCAATAAACGCCCCAATGCTTTTCGTTCCTGGTAAATGTCCTTATCAGTACCTCTGGAAAAGTAGATGCGCTCAAAACTGCAAGCAGTTTTTTCTTCGGGTACGCGGCACTGTACTTCATTTAATTTTCCATTTTTCTTAATAACAAGTGCATGCCCTGGTTTTAATTCTTTTACATTCTCAAGCGGAGTATTAAATACAGTCTGAATGGCAGGGCGTTCACTGGCCACCACAGCCACTTCTTCATCTACATAGTAGAAAGCCGGTCGAATGCCATTGGGATCCCGCACCACAAATGCATCTCCGTGCCCTATCAATCCGGCCATTACATAACCTCCGTCAAAGTCTTTCACCGATTTGCTCAATATTCTTTGCAGGTCTAATTTTTCAGCTATTATATGAGAGATTTGCTCATTTTCATAGCCTTGCTTTTTGTATTCATCAAAGATACGTTGGTTCTCCATGTCCAGAAAATGCCCGATCTTTTCCAAAACAGTAACCGTATCGGAAAGCTCTTTTGGATGCTGCCCCAATTCTATCAATTGGTTGAAGAGTTCAGCAACATTGGTCATATTAAAGTTCCCCGCCAGCACCAGGTTTCTGGCCATCCAGTTGTTTTGACGCAAAAAGGGATGACAGGCTTCAATACTGTTTCCCCCATGTGTTCCGTAGCGCAAATGTCCCAGCATTACTTCGCCCAGATATTTCATATTGTGCTTAAGCCATTGCGGGTCTTTCAGGCGGTGTGGTGCTGTTTCTTCCAGATTTTTAAACTCGTGGAATATACCTTTAAAAACTTCCTGAATGGGATTGGCGGCATTGGATCTGCGCCTGCTTATGTAGCGACTGCCAGGCTTAGGGTCAAGTTTAATGGTTGCAACACCAACTCCATCCTGACCGCGGTTGTGCTGCTTTTCCATCAGGAGGTAGAGTTTTTTTAGGCCGTAGAGTGCTGAGCCATATTTTTCCTGGTAATAATCTAAGGGTTTTAACAATCGGATTAATGCGATACCGCATTCATGCTTAATTTGGTCGCTCATTCCCGGCTTTTGATTGAGTTGCAAAGTTAGGCATAATCTGCCATTAAATAAGGGATTCTATATGCGCGATCCGGTGATGTCTCAAAGAATTTTTCTAATAATATCATCATTTGAGATGTTTTCCGCTTCAGCTTTGTAGTTCTTTACAATTCTATGGCGCAAAATTGGCAATGCTACAGCCTTCACATCTTCAATATCAGGTGAATATTTTCCTTTTAATGCGGCATGGCATTTGGCACCAATAACCAAAAATTGAGATGCCCTGGGCCCTGCACCCCAATCGAGGTATTCTTTTACAATTTCTGCTGCCGCTTCACTGTCTGGGCGTGTTTTGCCCACAAGCCTTACTGCATATTCTAACACATTATCGGGAACCGGCACTTTTTTAATCAACTGTTGAAATGCTATGATTTCCTCTCCACTCAAGCATTTATTTACTGTGGCTTTCACACCTCCGGTAGTGCTCTTTACAATGTCGAGCTCTTCATTGAAACTGGGATAATCCAATACAATATTAAACATAAAACGATCGAGCTGAGCTTCGGGCAAAGGATAAGTACCTTCTTGTTCAATAGGATTTTGCGTTGCAAGCACAAAAAAGGGTTCTTCCAATCTGTACATTTGCCCAGCTGCAGTAACTGTTCTTTCCTGCATGGCTTCCAAAAGTGCTGCCTGGGTCTTTGGAGGCGTTCGGTTAATTTCATCGGCCAGAATGATATTGGCAAAAACTGGTCCCTTATTAAATTTAAAGCCACTGTTTTGCTCGTAGGTTTCAGAACCTGTAATATCAGAGGGCATTAAATCAGGAGTGAATTGAATTCTTTTGTAGGAGAGGTCCAGCACATCTGCCAGTGTATTGACCAACAAAGTTTTTGCAAGACCAGGCACGCCTACCAAAAGGCTGTGGCCATTGCTCAAAATTGAAATCAAAACGCTTTCTACTACAGCATCCTGGCCAATTATAACTTTGCCAATTTCTTTTTTTAATTTTTTATAATTCACTGCCAAGGCATCTACTGCCTCTACATCATTCTTAAAAGTATCATTCATAGCTTTTGGTAATTACATCGGGTTTTTCCCATTTCTTAATATTCTCACAATTGTAGAAATTATCTACTCTAATATAGGTTTCTTTTATTCGCATGCTAAGCCACTTTCGCAATACCTGATCTTCTTTCTGCTGCAATGCGGCTTTTTTAATTCGGTCGTAATCATCTTTTAAATTGGCCTCATGCGGCTCTGTTTGTGATTTTAGATACAATACCCTATAAGCTTGTTCCTGGCTTCTTTCATCTTGAAATAGCATGGGTTTTGAAAATTCACCGGGTTTGAGCTTATCAATTCCAAAGTAAACAGACTTATCGAGTTGCGAAATTTCAAATGAATTGCTTCCTGTGTTTTGATTGACAAGCATTCCGCCACTGTGTTTTGTTCCTTCGTCTTCTGAATAAAGTTTTACTGCCTCCTGAAAACCGATCTTTCCTTCATCGAGCAATGTTTTCACACTATCTGCCCTTTTACGTGTATCTTTTAAATCAAAAGAAGTGATCTTGGGTGATACGAGAATATGGCTGAGTCTTGCACGTTGCCCTTTCATTTCAGTCATTTTGATAAGGTGGTAACCAAATTTTGTTTCTACAATATCTGAAACCTCACCAGGTTCAAGTCTGAAAGCTGCTGCTTCGAATTCCTTTACCATTTCCCCGCGGCTTACAAAACCCAAGTCTCCATTATTTTGAGCCGAACCGGGATCTTCCGAGTAGATCAGTGCAAGCATACCGAAATCTTCTCCTTTTTCGATGCGCTCTTTCAATCCTTCAATTTTATCTATAGCCAACTGTCGCTGCATGGGAGATACTTTTGGCTTAAAAACAATTTGGCCTATTTCTACTTCTGCATTAAAATAAGGCAAACTGTCTTTGTGTATTTTATTGAAAAAAGTTTTTACTTCAGAGGGCGTTACTTTCACACCTTCAAATATTTTATCGCGCATTCGTCTTGAAAGGAGCTGATCTCTAATGTCTTTTCTAAATTCATCTTTTATAGAAGTAATTGATTTGCCATAGTATTCTTCGAGTCTTTCCTGCGAGCCAATCATACTGATAAAATACTGAATCCTTTTATTCAATTCATTTTCTACTTCATCTTCACTAATGACAAGACTATCGAGTTTAGCCTGCTGTAGGTACATTTTTTGAGTCATCAGGTCTTCCAACAAATTGCACTTCATGTCTTCTGTGACATTTTCATTTTCGAGCTTAATTTGCTGGTATTGCAATTCTACATCAGAAAGTAAGATAATTCCATCGCCAACTATTGCCAAAATTTTATCTATTAATTTTTTGTCGTTTTGAGCAAATATGTTTGTGCTTGCAACCAACAATAAAAAAAGCAGTAAAAATTTACTATGTTTAATATATTTCAAATTTTCCTTTTTTTATAGCTTCCTGATAAATTTGATCGTGTGCTTGTTCAATCAGTTTCAGCTTTCTTTTGTTGAGAATTAATTTTTTTATATCGTTCTTAACCAATTCTATCGGAGCCAATTCCCCCTGATCTTTCCAATCATTTACCTTTAAATAATAAAAGTAATCAGAATCTGCCAATTCTTCTGTCTGTTTTGTACGTCTAAGCCGTTGAATTATTTCATTTTCAAGTGGAAATTTGCTTAGTAGCAACTGATTTTCTATCCATATACTGTCTTTCAGCGAAAAATCTTCAGCAAAGGTATAGCAATAAGCACTGAGTTTTTCTTTGTGCTGTTCTATATTTGTGACCCAAAACCGCAAAGAATCAAGCTTAGGTGCTTCTTGTGCCACAATGATATAATAAATTTGATAAGCTGGGTATCGCAACAAAAAGTTAGAGCGATTTACTTCATAAAAGGCGCTGAGTTCTTCATTAGTAACCAAAGTATCCAATTTTTGCCTGACTAGCTCTTCTTCATACAGCGCTGTAAGCAATGATTCCCGATAATCTTGTACTTGTTTTTCTATAGTTTGTTTTTCTTCCGGAAGGTATAGTGCTACTTTTTCTAAAATAAGTTGCTTTTTTATCCAGTTACGGGTAATTGTCTGTAATTTATCAAGGCTGTCTTTTTTCGAGCTGCCTTCCTTTATTATTCCTACTACCTGATCGTGGTATAGTACTTTTTCTCCACTTCTTGCAAGGGCAATACGGTTTTCATCTATTTCAGTGCTATTAAAAAATTTGCAGCCTGTCAACATCAACAATACAAAACAAAGCGCAAAAATTGGTTTTCCTTGATTTGTGAAATCATTAATTACAGTTACACGTGAAAAGTCTAATTGTTTTTGAAATGCGATATCAAGCTGACTTAAGCTGACAGTCAATTTACTCCAAGTACTAATAAGGTAGCATTTTAAGATCACTGTTTTATGAGTGGCTTTATAACTTCGCGATTAATTTCAACGGTATATTTTTCGCGCAAATCTTTGATCCATTCTTTTTCAAGGTGCTCCTGGTAATCGGAAATAATGTATCCCCTGGCTTCATTAAGCGTTTTGGGCTGAGCTGGAATGACCTCATTAATTTTGATAAAATAAAATTGCCCGTTTTCATTGCTTTTGAGTTCGTTTACTCCTTCGGTCCATTCCATTGCATCTACTCTGCTATCATCACCTCTCTGGTAAATATCGCTTTCTACTTCAAGCAGAGTTTCTTTTTTATTGAGTTTTTTTACTATTTCCTGAACTGATTTTTTTCCTTTAGCAGCCAGTTTATGTGCTTTTTTAGCAGTTTTCTCATCTTTGCTTATAAAGGTACTTGCATGAACTCTTTCGCTCCACATGTAATTGTTCTTATTTGCTTCATGGAAATTCTTAAGCCCGACAGTATCTTTCACGGCCTTGCTCCAAACTTTTTTATCTGTCAATTCAAAGAGTAAAATACCATCGCGGTATTCTTTCATTAAATTTCTAAAATCCACATATTTGCGGTCGAGCTGTGCTTCTTCATAGTTAAAGCAGGACTCTTGCTCGAATTGATTGTAATATTCCTGAAGCAATTTTTCAGCCCTTTCTCTTCTCTTGCGTTTTTGCCTGGACTCTAAAAATTCTACAAAGTCTTTTTGTGTAAAGTTTGTACCTGCCAATGAAAACAAAGGTTTATCGAGGTTTTCTTTGTTTTCCATTTTATAAGGACCCATCAGAATTGTACCTCCAATTCGTTCGAAAATTTCTTCCTTATTCTTAGGGTAAGTCTTAAAGTTGTACTCTTCTTTTATGCGTTCGACTAAAGTGTTCTTTGCAATTTGTGAGCGTGTATCTCTTTCCACTCTTTTTCTTAACTGGTCTTTTATTTCATTAAAAGGTGGAATAGTATCTTTTGAAATGCGCTGTATAATATGCCAGCCATAATCTGTTTTTATGGGTTTGGAATAATCCCCATCTTCTTTTAAAGAAAAAGCAGCAGTTTCAAATGCTTCTACCATTTTTCCGGTGCCAAAAACCGGGATTTCCCCATTTGTTTTCTTAGAAAAACGATCTTCAGAATAAACCTTTACCATTTGTTTAAAATCTGCTCCGGCTTCAAGATGCTTATAGACTTCTTCAATTCTGGATTTACTAAATGCTTTTTGTTGCTCACTGGGGTTTTCGGGCACTTTAATAAGAATATGTGCCACTTTAATTTTTCCCTGTGCAGGCCTTTTATCCGTGACTTTGAGAATATGGTAACCAAAACGAGTACGAACAGGATCGCTGATTTCACCAACAGGCGTATTATATGCAGCAGACTCAAAAGCATAAACTGTTTCAAAAACAGTGAAATATCCTATATCTCCCCCATTTTCAGAAACAGAGGGGTCGCTTGAATATTTTTTAGCAAGGGTTTCAAAATCCTTACCCCTGTCAAGTTCTTTTTTTATTCTCAGAGCTTCTTTATAAGCTTTCAATGTATCAGAAGGAACTGCATCGTTTGCAATATTTATTAGAATATGGCTGGCGCGGACTTCCTGTTTTTTTCTTTCATAAGCTTCTTTAATCAACTTATCGGTAACTTCTCTATCGTATAAATAAGATTTAGACAATTGTTTTCTGTAACCTTCCAGTTCTTTTTTTAGGTTCTGAAGTGTATCAAGCCCCATTTCCTCTGCTTGTTTTACCTTCAATCTGAAATTGACATAAAGGTTCAGATAGGTTTCAAGTGATTCTTGAGTATAACTGTCCTTATCATTCTGGTTGTTTTTATTATAAACATATTCAAACTCAGAAAGCCTTACAGTTTGGTCTTCTACCGTAAAAAGTACCGGGTCATAGTCTTTTTTAGTTTCCTGTGCTGTCGCATTGATACATAAGAAAGAGCATATTAGACTGAAATAAAATCCCTTGAGCTTCATCAGGTTTGTGTTTTGCCTTTATAAAAATAAAAAGCAAAATTAGGGATTTAAAAATGGATGGGGAAATACTGTTACAGACTAAAAAATATCAAGCAGTAGTAGGATATTCATTTCAAACCCAAAAAGCCCGGACATAGTGCTATGGCCGGGCTTTAAAGAGTATGTTTAGATAGTGCTATTCAAAAACCACCCGTTTAAATCCGGATTTTCCATTTGAAAGGGTAACACTCAAGAAATAGATACCTGTACTTTCGCCATTTCTGTTTAAGGTATATTGACTGAGATTGCCAACATTCTCCTGTCTTAGCAGTTTGCCTGCAACATCATACAATTCTACTGATTGTATAGTGTGAATATTGTCATTTAACTCGACTCTTATAGTGGAATGAGCTGGGTTGGGGTAAATGTTCATACTGATTGTCTGATCATTAATAGGGTCGTTAATTCCGTTAGCTCCAACTACTGTTCCTGATGTATCTTCAGCTGTTGGAAATATTGACCAATTCCAGGCATATGTAACATTTCTTTGTACATTAACATTATTGAAATCTTCAGTCAACACTCCTCCTGTTTGGGGACAGGCATCCATATAATTATTGTCGAAAAAAGCCTTGTAAATCCTAGGGATTGAGTAATCCATAATTGTATCAATATAGGCCAAGGCCCTTGACTTACTTGCTGTTGGGTTGTTTGGGGGATTGGTAGCATACCAATTGTAGGGCTCAAATCCTGCGTTTGCACCATAAAAGGGGTAGTTGCCTTCATAAACAACTCCATCGGTACTTTGAGGCCCTGGGCAAAAGCCTCCTCCAGAAAAAACATCATTGTTTCCGTATTGATTTACATATGGCATAAAATCGCCAGGACCACTTACTTCAATTATTGCAATTTGATTAGCTCCTGTAGTTACAACAGCTGTTTCATATGGAGATGCATCATTAACACCGTGAAATGCGATAACCGGTGTTTCTCCGGGATCAACCCAACTGGTGTCTCCTACATCACCTCCAAGACTCAATACAATATCAAATTCTGAACTGTATCCTGGGTGGTTATAATAGGACAGAGCTCCATTTTCACCATCAAAATTCCCCCACAAGGTAGTGTCAATATAAGGGTCTCCATTACTGTCCAGAAATTTAAATACACTTAGTTCTTCAGGACGATTAAGGTTCGCTGCCAAGAGTGCATGGTAAGCGCCAGAGTTGGAACCGCCCAAAATTATTTTATCTGTATCCACATTATATGTAGCGGCATTTTTTCTAAAGTATCGGATCAGGGCTTTTGAATCATGCGAAGCTTTATATACTGCCTGTATAATGGTGCTTGCCCGGGTTTCCTGATCGGGAGCCTGTGGATTCCAACCAAGACGGTATGTAAATGCAACGGCTACAAAACCTCTTTTAGCAAATTGAGTACACATTTCTACCAAAAAACTATCACTTTTTGTGCCAAATGGAGCATTAGTTAAAGATGGAGGTAAATAACTACCGGCATGGCTCAAAAGAATTAAAGGTCTGTTAGTAGAAGTGTCTCCATCAGGAGTATATACATCCATTTTTAAACTGTCAACATATAGTGTGACCTGAGCTGACATACTTCCGAATGAAAATAATAGAAATAAAATAAGGGTTATTGATTTAAAATTTTTCATGATTTTTGGTTTTTGAATTAAATTAAAATGTTCCAACTCGCATAAATATATAATGAATTCTCTGATTTTCTAAGAAAGCTTGCGGATTTTTCAAAACTTATAAGTGGCTCATATCTAAAGTGACACTGAAATAAATCATTCTGCCGATAAAAGGGCCGCCATAGGTCTGGTATTGCTTGTTGTTCAACACGTTTGATGAGCCAAGTTTAAAGGTGGTATAGATTTTTTTATGGGTATAGCTAAGTTGTGCGTCTAATAAGCTATAGGTGGGGACATGTCCGGTAAATTGCGGTGATCCTTCAAATTCAAAACCCTCCACCCATTTGTAGTTGATATTGAATCCTATATTCTTAATGCGCTTAGAGCCCATTTTCCAGACTATATCCTTGCCACTGACCCCGATGTTAAATTTATGCTCCGGTGTGTTGAACGCAGGGATAATTGGATCGTCAGAACCTTTTCTGTCCAGTACATTCCAGGAATAATTTCCGGCAAACATCAGGGTTTTATAGAAGTAATAATTGAGACCTATTGAAAAACCGTAGGTTTCTACCCTGTCGGGTGAATTCGCTGAAATCCGGTATGCCTGTAAATTGCTTGGCAGACTGGGATCACGGCTTGGTGGGGTTACACCTATCTTGTAGCCCAGAAAATCCTTGTACCAACTGTAGTAGAAGCTGGCATCCAAATATAATTTTTTAAATAAGGTATTGCGAATTCCAACTTCAATTGACTGAACTCTTTCAGGCCTTACCGGGGGCACATTAAAAAAATCGAGTGTGTCATAATTAAAACTGGATGCAATATAATTTTCCAGGGATTCAACGGTTACCAATGAATCAACACCATTAATGTTTCCAATTAGGATGGCCCTTCCCAAATCATAATAAAGGTATTGATCCTGTAATGTGGGGTTTCTTAATGCTGAAGAAAAAGACAATCTGACGGTTTGGTTGTTTTGGGAGTAAACAACAGAAGCTGCGGGGGAGAACAAATATTTAAAATTTTGGTTTTTGTCCATCCGCCCTGAAAGTGTAAGAATCAATCTGTCATAAAAGACCTTTTTTTCCAGACTTCCATAGAGCCCATATTCCCAATTGCGTATAGTGGTTCCTGCGGTATCGCTGAAAATGGTGCCGTTAGAATTGGGTAAATACATCCTGTAGTTAGCGCCCAGAATAATATCCATAAATTCGGGTTCAAATTTATACTCCCCCTGTACATGGAACAGTTTGGATTTATCATAAAATAAGGTGCCCCTTGTCACTTCGCCAGTCGCACTATCTGTCAGATAGGTATTTTGTGTAATTCTATCGAATTCTTTTTGGAATTCTTCTGTACCTGGCTCTAATCTTGCTTCATTACCGGCATTTGGGTTTCCTATACCATCAGCATATTCACGTGCTTGTTGGTGCCATGCTACCAGTGAGTCCTGGTACTCATTCAAAACCATTTCTGCCTGGTTATAAATGGAATCTCGTGTTTCACCAAACCACAATCGACTTTCTGGAGGAAACCCGGGAAGATTCTTTACCTTATTGCGAATATTACTTATCCAGTAAGTGGTGTAATCTTTACTCCAATCCCCGTTGCTTTTCACCTGATCCTGGAGCTTAAAAGCGGTAAAAACAGCATCATAGGTATCCCCTGCGTTTTCCATAGTGGTGTATGCACGTATGAAAAATTTATCGGGTTGACTCAGTTCAAGCCTTAGCTGGTGAAATTTCAGTCCTTTCAAGCTGTAACGGTTATCTCCTTGATAGACCGTTGTACCGGTACCAAAATTATATGCTGCAACCAGTTCTATATCACGGTTGACTTTATAATGTAGAGAGGCTCCAGCTTTCAGGTTTCGCACATTATAATCAACAAGGGCTTTTTCCTCATAACCTGTACGGTGAAAAATATCCAAGCCAGGGTAGATTCTTAGTCCGTAGGGAGATTCAAAATTATTGGTTTCCTCATTTTGATTTTCATCGCCATATCTGTTTACCGCATCATATCCCCCGGGATTATTTCTCCCTACCTGGGAATCTGTAGCTGGCTGCATGTTTGTTGCCTCCCAGTCATTGGCCCTCATGTAATGGAAGTTGATTTTAAAGGCAAATTTATCTACATCGTGTTTGTTTTTAATTACGCGTGCATAGCGTACGGCACTTTCAAACAAACTTCTTTCAGCACCTTTGACCATCACCGATAATCCTGGATGGTAAAAAGGATTTTTGGTGGTCATGTTGATCACGCCATTAAAGGCACCGGGGCCGTAAAGTGCCGAACTTGCCCCAACAATCAGGTCAACTTTTTGAATATCCAGTTCTGAGGAACCGGCAAAATTGCCCAGGGAAAAATTAAGTCCGGGCGCCTGGTTGTCGGCACCATCAACCAATTGTAAGGAACGAACCGGCCTGGTGCTGTTAAAGCCCCTTGTATTGATAATGGTGAAGCCCATGCTGGCGGTAGTTAAATCCACTCCTTTGAGTGCGCCAAGCCCGGAATAGAAATCGGCAGAAGCGGTTTGTTTGATAGCCGCCAGTCCCATTGACTCAACAGTAAGCGGGGACTCTTGTAGCTTTTGGGTGAGTCGGGTATCTACTACTTCTACACCTTCTACATTTATACTCGAGCTTTGAAGTTGTATTTTTATTTTGCGCTTGATATTATCAGCATTCAGTCCTATCTCTTTTTTCTCATAGCCCAAATATGAGATTTCCAGTGTAAATGGCGGTTCTTGTCCGGCATCAAAATCAAACTCGCCCTCGAAATCTGTTTGCATTCCTGTGGTAGTGCCTTTGATAATTACAGAAGCTCCAAATAGTGGTTCACCTGTTTCTTTGTCTGTTACTACCCCATTTACCTGTTGTGCAATGACTGTAAAGTAGCCTGTAAATACTAAAATAGTTATTGTTAAGCCTCGCAGAGATATTATCCCCATTCTTCCAGATTGATATAAAATTAATTTATGCAGCTTCCAAAGAAAAAAAAGAAATCTTAAAAAAAGAAATCTTTAATTAGTTGCTGAGCTATGCAATTGGAATTTAAAGAGAATGGAAATAGGGGCTTCAGTTTTGGTCTGATACCATTTTAATTATAATGCCGCTTGGGCATTTTCAGAAAAGTAGAATTGACTGAAAAGCTGTAATGTTTATTCTTAATCAGGTTCTTTTAAAAACTTCTGCATCATCAGGAAGCTGCGGCCATCTTTTGTGTAGAAGGTAACGATGTCCATTATTGAATGAATGAGCTTTAGACCGAGACCGCCTTTTTGTTTTTCTTTGATAATATCTGCCAGTGCTTTTTCAACTTTTGCATCTCTTTTAGCCAGATCAAGAAAGCCGATATCCGAGAGCACTATTTTAATTTTATTGTCGACAACATTAATATCAACTTCAAGAATTTTGCTTTCATCTGAATTATTGCCATGAATAATAGCATTGGATACAGCCTCGTCCATGGCCAGAACAATCTGATTTATTTCAGAAGTGCTAATGTCTAAGCTCTGGAGAAAATCATTTAAGAAATCCCTGATAGTACTTAACGCTTTCTGAGAACATATGGTCCTGATATTAGCTTTCATTCATCAACCGCCTGGCATTTATTTTGTTTTCAGCAATTTGCATTACTTCGAGCAGACCCAGAATTTTGAAGATTTCAAAAACCTGATCGTTCATATTAAAAAATACAAACTTGCCTTTATGCTGATTTAAAAAATCCAGATGAGAAATAAACACCCCCAAACCTGCGGATGAAATATACCTGAGCTCTGCACAGTCAATATAGAAGTTGAACTGTTCCTGCTTAAATGCCTTTTGCAAATATTCATCTAATTGAATCGATGATTTTGCATCCAGATCTCCTATCACTTTCAGCTCTGCAGCCAGCTCTTCCGGCTTTTCAATTATTTCCATCTTTCATGGGGTTTATACGGTTATGCATTTAAAAGGTTTTATTTAAATTGAATCACCAATGATGTCAGGTCATCCTGATACGGGTTTTTCAAAGTATGCGCTTTAATTTTTCGATTGATAAATTTATTGATTGCTTGTGCATTATCTTTGGGAGCCTGCTCAACGGCCTTTTTTATTCCATTAAGTCCAAACATTTGTTCTGCATCATTACTTGCCTCGCTAATACCATCAGAAAACAAAAGTATAACATCTCCCTTTTCGTAATTGTGCTTATAAATTTTAATCTTTTCTTTAAATCTGTTATTTCTGATAATTCCAATCCCCATACCTTCGTCCTCAAAGTATTTCACCTCATTGTTTTTAGCGCAATAATAAAGTAGTGGCGATTGCCCTGCCCTGGAATAGGTAAAAGTCTTTTCGCTTTTATTGATCATAAGATAAGTAAGCGTAACAAACACCTTGTCTTCAAAACAAGACATTACCACTTCATTGATCTTATAAATAAATTCTTTGGGATCAAGATCAAAAGTTGATAAGGTTTGAAAAATCCCTTTGAGTTCTGCCATATACAAAGAAGCACTCAAACCCTTTCCTGCCACATCTCCCATTATAAAAAGAATCCTGTCATTGTCAATTTTAAATAGGTCATAAAAATCACCCCCAAGTTCAAGGCATGGATGGAGAAACGCATCAAAATCAATAGCATCATCCATTACATTGTACTGTGGCAATAATTTCTGCTGAATGATCCTGGCCTGCCTGAACTCCTCATCTACTCTTTTGGACTCTACTTGTTTGTCAACCAAAAGCTTACTTTGATACGACAAACGGGCTTGTTTAAGGTAGGACCGCACAAAATGCTTTTGATCATCAGTAAAATTTTTGTGCAAACCCTTAATCAAATAAAGGCGGCCAACATCCTTATAGTCTATATTATAGTTAAATGATATGATCTTATCTGCTCCTGAAAGTTCTTTATCAAAAATATAAGGATGTGTTGCTGCATTGATCTCAAAATATTTCAGTTTCCAAAAAGCAGGATCCAATCTGTGGTATAATCTGCTTTCTATTTTTTCTATGGCATCAATAGAGATATTTTTTGCCTGAACCAATGCCTCTTCATCACTTTTAAAATTAAACCACCCCGACATAGCCTTGGTATCTTCTACCGCTGCTTTTAGCAAATATTGATAGAGCTCTACATCCTGTGATTGATTTCTTCCAAGATTACCAATTTTTATCAAGCGGTCAATTTCATTGGTTTTACGCTCCACCGTAGCGGATATAGGTATATAAAAAAGCAGGGAAAGCAGGCTGGTAAAACTTAGTACGCTTACAAATAGTAGTAAAAGAAAAAAGGGCGCAAATGGATAATAGGTCGTTTCAAAAAAATAATTGTCAATATTCAGGCTGTAGTGTACAAAGGCAATAAAATTGACTAAATTAATTACAGTAAGCAAACCGACCAGGCGCCATTTATTATGTGGGAGAATTCGCCCTATCCAGGATAAGCGGGTAGCTATATAAAGAATTGCGATTATACCAATAGTAATATACGGAAAAAACAGGCTGCTCTCATACTGTTTTGGGATAAACATAAACAACAACCCAAAGGCAAAAAACCAGCTAAATGCTTTAAGCAGCCTTATCGGCATACTTTTGCCTTCATTTTTAATTAAATTACAATATATGTAGTATATGTTTATTAAATAAGCAGAAATAGTGAAGGAGTAGAAAAAATAATAGAAAGGTGACCAATATTCAGGTATTATATACAGGTTGAAGTAGCTGAAAATAGATGGAATCAACACCATAATGCTAATTGACATTGGTGCCAGTATAGTTTTAAAATTGCCAAAAACGCTTAGGCTTCTGTTCCTATACGTCCATCTTTTAAAAAGTAAAAATGTTCCGGTAAAAAAAAGACCTATCCCCAGGTTTAAGATCAAAAAACCCGGGAAATCCTGAATAATATTTTCAAACAAAAAACGATTTACCAGTACCAGGTTAACTCCTGCCCAAAGAGTAAGGAAGGAAACTATGGTTCTGGTATCAATATTTTTAATACTTATGGCCACAAGTTTGATGCATTAGACTTGAAATATAGCACTTATCGCCTGAATAATAAAGGGATAGCTTTTCCACAAAAGCAAATGAATTATGCGAACTTTGCAGATTTGAAAATGAAGCACCGCAAATGAGAAGAAAAAAAATAATTGAAAATGCCCAGATCAGCGGGATTGAACATCAGGGAAAAGGCTTATTTAAGGTGGATGGAAAGGTAGTGTTTGTTCCCGCTACACATCCCGGTGATAATGTGGATATTAAAATTGTGAAAAACAAGAAGCAATATGCTGAGGGCAGGGTTTTAAAATACAATCAATTTGCGCCCTATAGAATTGAGGCCTTTTGTCCTAATTTTGGAAATTGTGGAGGTTGCAAATGGCAAAACATTCCATACACCAAACAATTGGAATATAAAGCGGGGTTTGTAAAAGAAGCTTTTGAACACATCGGAAAATTGGATTTTCCTGAAATTGAGCCAATTATTGCTTGTGAAGAAGATCGCCTATACCGCAATAAAATGGAGTACAGTTTTTCCAATCGAAGGTGGCTCACAAAGGAGGAAATAGACAGCGGCAAAACCTTTGATGTCAATCATGCACTGGGCTTTCACGTGGCCGGGGCTTTTGACAAAGTGCTGGATATTGAAACCTGTTATCTGCAAAGTGAATTGTCCGATGCCATTCGGAATGAAATCAGGGCATTTACCATTGCGCAGCATTTGGATTATTACGATTTAAGGGCCGGAAAAGGCCTTTTGCGCGGAGTGATTGTTCGCAAAAATACCAAGGGAGATTACCTTTTGCTTTTTTCTGTTGCCAATGCATTCAAGGATGGGCTGTTTCCACTTTATGATCATTTGCTGGAGAAATTTCCCGCCATTAAATCGCTAAATTATATTGTCAACAATACCCCCAATGATGCCATTTATCCGCACAAGGTAGTCAATTATGCAGGCGAAAAATTTATTACAGAACAATTGAACGGGGTACAATTCAAAATTGGCCCAAAATCATTTTTTCAGACCAATACCCGACAGGCGGAAATACTCTACAGCACGGCCATTGAAATGTTGGAACTGAAAGGCAGCGAAACGATTTACGACCTTTATACTGGCATTGGCAGTATTGCGCTGAGTGTGGCGGCACATTGCGAAAAGGTAGTGGGCATTGAACAGGTGGAAGATGCCATAAAAGATGCCAAGGAAAATGCGCAGCTCAATAAAATGGAAAATGCACATTTCTATACGGGCGATGTGCGCGATCTTTTCAATACTGAATTGATAGGAAAATATGGAAAGCCCGATATCATCATTACCGACCCACCAAGGGCGGGGATGCACAAGGATGTGGTAAAGGCACTTTCGGAAGCTGCTGCACCAAAATTATTGTATATCAGTTGTAACCCCAATACGCAGGCAAGGGATTTGGAAATCCTTTGCGAAAATTACCGCATTGAAAAAGTACAGCCTGTGGACATGTTCCCGCA
The DNA here is from genome assembly GCA_040877935.1 of Chitinophagales bacterium. Classification (NCBI taxonomy): domain Bacteria; kingdom Pseudomonadati; phylum Bacteroidota; class Chitinophagia; order Chitinophagales; species Chitinophagales bacterium. Next base: position 17,671 of record JBBDNB010000060.1, on the reverse strand, counting down.
GACCCATCATATTGAGAATATTGTGTTGTTGGGGGTGATGTGATGGTGTGCAGGGGAATAAATAATATTGGTATATTTATGTGAATGAAATTAGCTTGTCTGTAGTTAGATTAATGAACATCAATTTTTACCATGTCGAAAACAAGAGCAAAAACCAAAAACGGTAAAATATCCAAAAAGAGAAAGGACACGCATATTGGAACCATTGAAAAAAAATATGGCAAAGATTATGGCGTAAGATCAGATATGCATCTGGAAACCTACCTCAAAAACAAGGGGTATAGTTCTCTGACAGAACTTCTTAAAGGTGGCAAAAAGTAAGTCACATATCATTGAGATTCCTGAAATCGAAAAGTTCGAAAAACGATTTCATTTTATTGAAAACAATACTCTCCGAACTAATCTATCCATAGCGCTTCAGTATGTGGTTTTTATTTTGAAAGTAGAAGCAGATTTCAATATTACTGGTGCTATTGAGTATTCCATTTACAAAAATATCATTCAATATACATCTTCTATTGTAGAAGGCGTAATGCATTATGGACTTGAAGTTGCAATAAAAGAAGGATTAGTTATTGAGGAGAAAATCATGCCCAAAGCGGAAGTTTTCAGGGAAAGAAAAAGACTTTATAAGATCAACTCAAAAGAAGAAATACTTGGTGTAAAAAAGATTGTTGGTTATGAAAAATACAAGAAGAACACCCAGTTCAAAACGATCTGTGATGCTTATAAAAGAGGGAAGCTTTTCAGTGATGAGCTAATAGAGGAAGTCAATGAGCTACGAGATAAAAGAAATAAAATTCACTTGGCAGGATTAACAAAAGTTGAAAATTACTATACCAAAAAGGACATCAATCAGGCTTTTGAACTGGCAGCTAAGGTTATTGATGAGGTAGAAAAACTGGTTAAAAATTAAAGAATAAACATCCAAAATGGACACTATCCAAAAAAGTATGTGTCCAGACTACCTTTCGCTTAGCCATTCTAAATCGGCTTTGTCCATTAAATCCTGATCAATTAATCTGCCGGCTTTAATGTCTGCTTCACTCAACTTGAGCATTTCAATTTGAGATTTGCTGAGTTTAACTTTTTGATTAGGGTCGGTTTTACTATCAACTAATACATCTAAGGCTTTTAAAAAGTCAGCATTTTGTATGGAAAGGATTTTGTCTATCAGTTGATTCCGTAAAGTGTTAATTGAAGCCATGATTAATTGTTTGTCAAATAAATTTACAGATTTTACCTAGATTATTCATTTCTAATGCCAACTAATCAATTTCCCGGCCATGTTTCAAAATCTCGCTGACCATTGGATTGGTCAAGTTAAACTCAGCTTCCCTAAATGGATGCGGCTCTATCCTGCTATCGATTTTCCTTCTCAATCGCATTAAATCCAATTGTATTTCCATTAAGTTTTTGTAGTCCTTCAAGATTACCGCAATGTCTATATCGCTGTCATCATTGAAATTTCCTTTTGCATAGGAGCCAAACAGAAAGACCTTTACAAAATCATATTTTGATTTAACAGCTTCTGCAAATTTATTGACTGATTTTAAAGCATCTTTTTGTTCCATAATGTTTGGAACTTATAATTAAATTAAATTATCTGAAATGTGATCTTTCTTTCCCGTTTCATATTGCGACCATTTTTCTTAAAACATGATATAATTCCAAATTATCAGGTGTGATAACAATTTTATCTTCATTTTCTAAAACCACCAGCACCCTGTTTGATCTTTGTGTAGCGTACATTTTAAAAGCCCCGATTTTAGGATTTTTATATTTCCCATAGTAGCCAAATAGACCACCATTTGCAAATGTTCTACTACTATGCTCCATATCATCAGGGTTGAGCAGTTCTACTTTTTTAACATCCTCAATATCGATTTCTATTTTATAGGCTACCCTGTCAATGATCAGTTTGCCTGAATCGATTTCATAACCATTGATTTTATACAAAAGGGGTAATAACAATAAAATCACCATTAAGAGGGTGAAAAAAACAATCACAAGGTCATTCAAACCTGCGATTATATTTCTAATTACTATTATAAGTATAATCCCTGTCAATACGGAAGTGAGTAGTATAGAAAAGGTATCTAATGAAGCTTCAAAATACATTGTTCTTATTGCTGTTTATAACAATGAATATTTCACTGTCTTTTATAATTTTAAAGTTAAGTAAAACTACTGAAAAGCAGATAATGCCAATTTTTATTGGTGGCTTTTGGTCATGAGGGAAACCAACTATTCGTAGCACCCTTGCTACGAATTCAATAACAACATTTTATACGGCACCTTAGGATGGGTGCTACAGACAGGTTGCATGCTTGCAGTGCAACTAATTATACAATCCACTTAGCAAAAACAAGCATTTCATTGCCCGACAAGCGCAGAAGTTCTATTTTTGCGCCTTATGAGTCAACAAGAAGATATTTTCAAAAAAATCATTTCCCACTGCAAAGAGTACGGGTTTATTTTTCAATCCTCTGAAATATACGATGGCCTAGGGGCTGTTTACGATTATGGGCCAAACGGCATAGAGCTGAAAAACAATCTTCAGCAATATTGGTGGAAAAGCATGGTGCAGCTCAACGAAAACATTGTGGGCATTGATGCCGCCATCTTTATGCACCCCAAAACCTGGAAAGCTTCCGGCCATGTGGACGCATTCAACGATCCTTTGATCGACAATAAAGACTCTAAAAAACGCTACCGTGCGGACGTACTGATTGAAGATCAGGTAGAAAAATACAGGCAAAAAATCGAGAAAGATGTAGCCAAGGGCAAAAAGCGCTTTGGTGATGATTTTGACGAAGAGCAGTTTTTGGCTACCAATCCAAACGTACAGCGCAATCAGCAAAAAATCGATGAGATAGAAGGCAGAATGAAAGCGGCTTTAGAAGCCAATGACCTAGTGGCTCTTAAAGCTTTGATAGATGATCTGGGTATTGCCTGTCCGGTGAGCGGCAGCAAAAACTGGACGGAAGTGCGACAGTTCAACCTGATGTTTGCCACACAAATGGGTTCTCTGGCAGATGATTCAGATACCATTTACCTAAGACCAGAAACAGCTCAGGGTATTTTTGTGAATTACCTGAACGTACAGAATACCACCCGCCAAAAACTGCCTTTTGGTATCGCGCAAATTGGTAAAGCGTTTAGAAATGAGATTGTGGCGCGGCAGTTTATATTCCGCACCCGCGAATTTGAGCAAATGGAAATGCAATTTTTCGTACGTCCGGGCGAGGAAAAGGAATGGTACGAACACTGGAAGGAAGCGCGTATGAAATGGCACAGAAGTCTTGGTTTGGGACCTCAGGTATTGCGCTTTCACGATCATTTGAAAACCGCGCACTATGCCAATGCGGCTGTGGATATTGAGTTTGATTTCCCCTTTGGATTTAAGGAAGTGGAAGGCATTCATTCCCGCACCGATTTTGATTTGACACAGCACCAGAACCTCTCTGGCAAAAAGCTGCAATATTTCGATCCAGAACTGAACAAAAGCTATGTACCATACGTGGTAGAAACTTCCATTGGTCTCAACCGCTTGATGCTAGCTGTGCTTTGCAATGCCTTTGAGGAAGAAGAAATTGAGGGCGACAAAAACAATACACGAACGGTTTTGAGAATCCCTCCGGTTTTGGCACCCATCAAAGTGGCTATTTTGCCATTGCTGAAAAAGGACGGATTGCCGGAAAAAGCCCGTGAAGTAATGGACAGTCTCAAATACGATTCCCAATGTTACTACGAGGAAAAAGACTCTATTGGCAAACGCTACCGCAGACAGGATGCCATTGGCACGCCTTTTTGTGTAACGGTGGATCACCAAACGCTGGAGGACAATACTGTAACAATTCGCGATAGAGACAGCATGAACCAGGAACGCATTTCTATTGAGAAACTACACGGAATTGTTGCCGAAAAAGTGAGTTGGAAGGATTTGGCGGAGTAACTGTAAATACGCATTAACTACTTTTCTTCAATTAGTTTTTGATTTTAGAAATTATTTACCAACCTTTGGCGTTAGTATCGCTAAACGTAACTCTTTTGATTAAATCATTTGGTAACAGAGAAACCGAAAAGATTTGGCATGGAATAATGTCAAAAAACTTCCTCCTCAAATACAAAATACTGCAAGGAGAAAGCTCAGGATGATTAATAGCTCTGCTAACATAAATGATTTAAGAGTTCCGCCAGCAAATAGGCTTGAAAAATTATCAGGAAATTATTCAGGATATTACAGCATTCGAGTAAATCAACAATGGAGGATAATGTTTGAATGGAAAACAGAAAATGCTTATAAAATTCAAATTGTAGATTATCACTAAAACAAAAGACCATGAACATGCTAAAAAACATACATCCCGGTGAAATTTTACAAGAAGAATTTCTATTGCCCATGGAAATTTCTGCCTATCGTTTGTCCAAAGACACTTTTATTCCGCAAACACGAATCAGTGAAATAGTCAAAGGCAAAAGGCGAATTACAGCCGACACAGCATTGAGGTTGTCAAAATATTTTGGAACAAGTGCCAGGTTCTGGTTGGGCCTTCAAAATGATTATGATCTGGAAGAGCAAAGTCAGTTAAAAAGCAAAGAATTGAAAGGAATCAAACCTTTTCAACATGCGCAGTTTTTACCTTGAGTGCAGTAATGTCCAGACAGTGTCTGGACAATTAAATTGATGACTTCAATTACACCTCAACACATTAAAAAACTATCTACAAATTTCCTTTCGGAAAAACCATTAGTTTAGCTCTCATATAAAGCAGAAAAATGAAACGAACATGAATAAATTTTAATCATTTATTCACACATGAGAATGATTAAAATTTTTCATGTGAGAGCATAGCGGTTACAAGGGTGCGAAAATTTTTTCGCATCTTTTTTCAAACGAAAAAATTTCAAACACTTGAAAATCCTCCACACCTCCGATTGGCACCTGGGCAAGCGGCTTTATCAAAAAGAACTTCAGGAAGACCACCATCTTTTTTTCAATTGGCTGGTAGATACCATCAAAGCGGAAAACACAGATGTAGTATTGGTTTCGGGAGATATTTTTGATCTGGCAAACCCCTCTTCCGAGGCGAGAAAACTTTACTACAATGCTTTAAAAAAAATTTCTGCCACTGGCGCACAAATAGTACTTACGGGCGGCAATCACGATTCACCCGCCATGCTAAATGCTCCGCGTGAATTACTGCAGGCATTGAACATTACTGTCGTGGGGGAATTGCCTGAAAATTACTCTGAATTAATTGTCCCCTTAGGTTCTGAAACCAAGCCCCAAGTTGCCGTAGCTGCCATTCCTTTCATTCGCGACAATGAACTCCGCAGACTTGCCCCCGGTCAGTCTTATGAAGAGCGTGAAAAGGCCGTACGCGAAGGCATTCAGGAAATTTTCAAAGAATCTTTGGCATCGCTAAAAGCTCAATTTCCCAATGCAGTGCCAATAGCGATGGGGCATTTATTTGCACATGGCGCATCTACCAGCGATAGCGAGCGAGATATACAGGTGGGTAATTTGGCAGGTTTTGAAGCTTCGGCATTTCCAAGCGATTTTCAATACATCGCCCTGGGACATATTCACAAGCCGCAAAGTGCAGGAGCAGAACATATTCTCTACTCCGGTTCGCCCATTCCCTTGTCTTTTAGTGAAAAAGCGGATCAAAAGCGCATTTTAAGCATTGTAATTGAAAATGAAAACTCAAAGATCGAATCCATTCCAGTTCCGCAATGGCGGCAATTAATACGCTTTTCAGGCAGTCTGGAAAAAATTAAATCGGCTCTTGCAAATTTTAAAAACAGCACTCAACTGCCAGCTTTCATTGAAGTGGAAATGCAAGAAAAAACCAGAAATCCTTCTGAAATTATAGCACTGGAAAAACTTGTGGAAGATTTCAATAAATCAGAAACAAACGCATCGATTGTAAAGTATTTTATATCCATCAGTGGACAGCAAAAATCGGGCTCGCAACTTTTTAAGCAGCAACAAATTGAAGCATTAAAACCCGGAGAAGTATTTAGCAAATGGGTAGAAGAAGCGAAAGTAGATCAGCGCACGAAAAAGCTTTTGCACGAAGCTTTTGACGAAATATTACAGGAATATTACCAAAATGAAGAGGCGTGAAAATACTTCAGATCAAATTTGAAAACATCAATTCCCTAAAGGGCAAACACGAAATCAATTTTGATCAGTCCCCGCTATGCGATGCCGGGCTATTCGCCATCACGGGACCAACGGGCAGCGGTAAAACCACCATTTTGGATGTGATCAGCTTGGCCCTGTACAATGAAATTCCCCGAATGGGCAAAATTTCAAAAAGCACGATAGAATCAAGCGGTTCTGTAATCACGCGCAATACAGACCATGCGGCTGCTTCGATTACCTACGAATGCAAGGAAGGAAAATTTACCAGTGAATGGACCATCAGCTATAATCGAAACAATAATTTGCGCGATTATGAAATGAATATTTTCAATGCCAATGGGCAATCATTGGGACTTAAGAAAAGTGAAATACCAGCTAAAAACGCTGCTTTGGTCGGGCTGGAATACGAGCAGTTTGTCCGCTCCATATTGCTTGCACAGGGAGATTTTGCACAGTTTTTAAAAAGCGGGGAAAAAGAACGCGCCAAATTGCTGGAAAAAATCACCGGCACTTTTATATACCGAAAGCTGGGACAATTGGCTTATGACAAAGCAAAAACCCTGCGTAAAAAAACAGAGGAAATAGATCAACAAATAAAGGGAACCGAAGAACAATTGCTTTCTGATGAAGCATTTGAAGAAAAAGAAAAAGGATATGAATTAGCAAAGTCGGAGTTGGAAAAACAGAAAACCAAAGAAAAAAAGCTGCAAAAATCCATTGACCTAAAAGAGGAATTGGAACAGTTGAACAGCAAAAAAAATAAGGCCGAACTTGAATTGACGAACAATAAAAATGCACTGGAGGAATTTAAAAACAATGAAGGTTTGGCGCTTGAAAAACATCAAAAACTTGCGCCATTCGCAGAGAAGTTGAACAAATGGAAAGACAGTATTGAGCAAAAACAAAAAGCAAAGCAAAGAATAGATCTAATCGAAACCGAACAGCAAAAATCGAAAGATGGGCAAGCGCAATTGCTCGATAAAATTGATAAACTAACGGGCAAGAAATGCAATGCTGAAAATGCTATAAAAACCCTGAAAAACCTGTATGAAGAATATTCCGAATTGGCTCGCGATAGAGAAGAATTGGCCAATCAATTTTCACAAATAAAAAAATCATTGTCGAAATATGAGCTAAAGGAACAATTGAAAAGCAATGTAAATGAACCCGCAGAATTTATTAAAGAGCTAATTTCATTCAAGGAAAAAAAGCAGGGAGAAATAGAAATTGCCAATAAAAATTTAAGTGCCCATCCTTTTTATCAGCAAGAAAAACTGCTCGTAGAAATAGGGGGTATTTTGTCACAAATTAGAAATGCCGAGCTAAAAATTGACCATTTAAAAAGTGCAATTGACAGTAATAAAAACAAACAAAAACGATTTCAGGATGAATTGAAAACCATTCCAGATTCATTAAAAGAAACCAAACTCATCAGTGAAAAATTAGAAGCTGAAGTTCAACAATTGAGAACGGAAAAAGAGCTAAAACATTTGCGCGCAAGCTTGGAAGAACATCGCCAAAACTTAGTAAATGGCGAGCCCTGTCCGCTTTGTGGATCTGAACATCACCCTTGGGCTGAAAATGTAGAGGCTCCGGAATTTGACAATCAAAAACTTAGGGATAAAGAAAGTGCCTGGGAAAATTCAAAAGAAAAGCTTGCAAAATTGAAAACGCAAAAGGACAACCTAGAGCAACTATTAAGCGATTTGGAAAATGAGCAAAACCAATTGAAAAAGGATTTTACAGCATTTGAAAAACAAAATATATCTGCAAGAGAAAAACTGCCTCCTTCACTACAGAAGGAAAGCCCTGAAAAAATAGAACAGCAGCGGGACTCCTTCAAACAAATGCAACAGAATGCCGAGCAAATTCAAAAATTTATAACTGAAGCGGATAAAATGTTGCCCGAAGCAGAAGATCTTCAAGAAATTTTAGAGAAAGGGAAAAGCAAAAAAGAAGAACTAGAAAAACTCTACAGTGGCTCTGAACCTCTTCATAATTTAATGGAATCGATTACCCATGATTGGGAGGAAGTCCGTACATCTTTAGCCAAATTAGAACACGAAAAGGAACAAAGGGAAAATGAGAAAAAGCAATTCAATAACCTGCAAATACAACTGGAAAAAAGCTTAAAACCAGAACTGCAAAAGTTGAATTACGAGCAGATAGAAGATGCAATCAAAGAGCTTTTGCCCTACGCTACCGAAAAACATTTGAATGAAAAATCCCAAAGATTAAGGGATGCACTTGCTAAAACCAAAAATGACCTAAACCATTTTAAAGAGCAATTCAAGAATAAGAAAGCGCAAGATATTGAAGACACAAAAGAAGCGCTAAAAGCAAGCCTAGATAGTGTTTCTAGTGAAATTGAACAATTGGATGAGAAAAGCAAAAACCTATATGCAGATTTAAATAGGCAAAAAAAGAACTTGGAGTTTATTGACCGGAAAAAAACTGAAAAAGCAAAAATAATTGGAGATGGTGAAAAATGGCTATTGCTGGAACAACAGATTGGGGATGCCACTGGAAATAAATTCAGCACTTTTGCACAGCAGCTTACTCTTGAACAATTGATATTGCTGGCCAATAAACGCTTAGAAGGTCTGTCGAAACGCTATCTGTTGGCGATGCCCGTAGATCAGGGCGATTTGGTAGCCGTAGATCGTGATATGGGCGATCAGGAAAGATCGGTAAAAACTTTGAGTGGCGGGGAAACTTTTCTGATCAGTCTAGCGCTGGCCTTGGCCTTGTCTGATCTTGCATCGCAGAACATCCAAATTGAAAGTATGTTCATTGACGAGGGTTTCGGAACACTCGATCCGGAAACACTGGATCTTACGCTTGATGTATTGGAAAAACTACAAGCCAACGACAATAGGATGATAGGTATTATTTCGCATGTAGAAGCACTGAAAGAGCGCATCAACACCCAAATTCAACTGATACCAAGTGGACAGGGTTACAGTAAGCTTGCATTGGTGGGGGCTTAGGTAAATTGGCATTGCAGTAAATAAGCTCCAGATATGGATGATTTTATCCATTCCGAAATTTGAACCTTTTTTGAATCACTTTAGGTGTCCATGATTATTTTAAATTAAAGCACATAAATTATGAGTTTACAATATATTTCTGACGGTAAAGGAAAAACCACAGGTGTTTTTATACCCATTAGCGAATGGAAAGCTTTAAAAAAACAATACCTCGATTTAGAAAAACTTGAAGATAAAGAGCCTTCAAAAGAGCGAGTTTTAGAAGAGCTCAAAGAAGCAGTCAAGGAGCTTAAATTGATTGAAGAAGGTAAATTAAAAGCCCGTCCGGCAAAAGAGCTTTTAAATGAATTATAATGTTTCCTCAGTACCGCTTTTTGATAAATCCAGCACAACTACACTCCCACCTCCGCCTTCTTTTCTGCGGGTGTCAGGTTTTGCTTCCATGAATTGTCATATTGTTTTAAAACCGGAGAACTCCAGGCCGCATCTTTCTTTATTTTTCCGTCAAAATAATCAGCATAAACTTTGTAAGCCCTATGGCCCGCATCCTTTAAAGCAATAATAGCAGAGTTGACACCTCCTTTTACAGCAATAGGTACGCCACCGCCCAATTCGGCCCAGTGTCCGCTCATATAGAGTCCTTTCACAGGGGTACGGTAATGCGCCACACCCGCCATCATATTTTCCTTGCCGGGACGTGCACCCATAATGGTGCCGTTTTTATTGCCCGTATAGCGCCAGTGGGTAATTGGGGTTGCCACATCGAAATATTCAATGTGTTTACTCAATTCTGGAGCAAGGCTGTCTTCTACCCTTTTGATCAATACCTCTGCAAATTCTTTTTTAAAGGCTTTATAGGCTTCTCCTCGCATAAGCGAACCATCAGCCCTTTGTTCGGTTTTCCAATGTTCATTGTGATCAAAAAATGCCGGTACATAAATGGTCAAAGTGCCCTTGCCTTTCGGAACCAATGAAGGATCGCGCAAAGATGGTGGCAAAATACTGATACCACTGGTCTTAGGGTCTCCATTGCTGTATTTATCGCGCGATAATGTTTCATCACATAAAAAGATCATTTCCTCGGTAAATCCTAAATCTTCAACCGGGCAATCCAGCGCAATAGATAGGGTAACCGATGAACTGTATAGTTCGGCCTTTTCAAGTGCTGCTTTCATTTTTCCGGAAACAGCATCCTGGGGCAACATTTTATTGTAAAGCGTATCCATGTCACAGGCCGCTAAAATAATATCCGAAGCAATGTAATATTCGCGGTTGCGATGTTGTACTGTAAGCCCTTTGCAACGGCCATTTTTCACGTCAACCCCTATAACCTTGCTTCTGAAGCGAATTTCGCCACCGGTCTGTTGAATCACATAACTCAACCATTCGGGAAATACCTGACTGCCACCCACAGGGGGAAATTGATAATCATTGTAATAAGCCCAGCCAATAGGCACAAGGCAGGATAGAAGATCGGGCTCAGAGCAAAAAACAGCATGAAGTTTCGGGTCTTTAAAAAAAGTATTCAATCCCTTTGTCAGGCCACCGGGACCGGAATAGCGGATGTAGCGCATAAAAGGCAGCGCAAATTTCAACTTACGCAAACTGGTTAGGGCTTTGCCAAATATAGTCATCGACTCCGGGCTACGGAAGAAATCATTGGCATTGTCAAAAGACTTTCCGATTTTTTTAGCCGCTGCAAAAAATTTGTGCAATCCCTTTTCTTCATGAGGGAAATCGCGAATCAACTCTTTCTTCCATTCATCGGGCTTATTGGTCAGCAGGTAATCATAGGCATTCCCCTTATAGCGCTTGATGCGCTGCTGTGCCTTTGCTTTGGGAAAATCATTTCCCAGCAATTCAAAAGCGCGTGTTACACTGCCTTTAGGGCCACATTGATTCAGCCAGTGAATGGCACTGTCGAACCTGAAATCTTTGCGCTTAAACCCAGCAAGATAACCACCGGGGCGCACATCCATTTCCAGCACACAAACTTTCAGCCCTGCCTTGCACAGCATGGCAGCAGCCGTCAGCCCACCGATTCCGGCACCTATTACTACTGCATCAAACTGCTCGGCAGTTTTATTTTGAGCTGTATTTTCTGAATTCACACCCCTGCTTTGAAAATTATTTTATAAAAATAAGAATAGGATTGGATAACCCTTGATAATAGATTATTCTTTTGGTTTTCATTACATATCAAATTCGGGCAAAAGCTTTAAAATTCGACAAGTCGGATAGAGATTTTATTACTGAAGCAAATAATATTAAATTGAAAACTAAAATTTTAAAAAAATGAAAGTTAAAGAGGATTTTCACAAGTTGATTGACAATATAAATGATGAAGAGGTTCTGCTTTCTTATTTTAAGCTAATACAGAGCCTTAATAAAAATCAAGCAGGAAATTTATGGAATACATTAAGCAGTGAAGAAAAGAAGGACTTATTATTATCCTATGAGGAGAGCTTAAATCCCGATCAATTAATCAGCCATGATTCCGTTAAAAAAAGTGACTAAGCCTACGAACTTTTAATCCAATTTACTTTCAATCAAACAAGCTCAACTGGCCGTTTTTTGAAGGCACTTTAAAAACTGAGGTGTTCAGTACACGGCTATTTTTTCCGGCAAAATACTTCTGACTTTGAGTATAAAACAAATGCCGGATCATTTCAGCCAGTTGACCTTCTCCACGCATTCTTTTACCTGTTCTACTGTCACTTACTTTCCCTCCATGTGCTGCTGCAGTAGCGTTTAATACTTTATCTGCTTTGTTGGGATAGTTCTTTTTGATCCAGTCGCTGAACAGCCCGGCAACAGCACCATTCAAGCGGAGCATGGTGTATCCTGCGCTTTCAGCTCCATTGGCAGCAGCAGCTTCCAGGATTTTTGGTATTTCGTTGTCATTCAGGCCGGGAATAACCGGGGCACACATAATTCCTACCGGAATTCCTGCATTGCTCAGTTCTTTTATGGTTTTCAAGCGCAATGTAGGCGATGCTGTTCTGGGTTCAAGCTTGTTGTGCAGTTCATTGCTCAATGTGGTCAGTGATATATTCACTTTTACAAGATCGTCTTTTGCCAGTGATTGTAGCACATCAATATCCCTGCGCACCAAAGCATTTTTGGTAATGATGCCAACCGGATGCCTGAATTCATCCAGGCATTGGAGCAAGCCGCGGGTAAGTTTGTACTTTTTCTCTAAGGGCTGGTAGCAATCCGTATTTCCTGAAAGCATAATGGGTTTGGGGATGTGTTTTTTTCTGGACAGGAATTTTCTCAACAGTTCAACCGCATTTTCCTTTACAATTATTTTTGATTCAAAATCCTTTCCTGCGCTAAAGCCCCAGTATTCATGGGTGTTTCTTGCATAACAATAAATGCAACCGTGTTCACAGCCCTGGTAGGGATTCATGGAATAATCCAGGGAGATATCCTTTGACGGGACTTTGTTTACTATTTTTTTGGGATGCTCTACATAAACCTGGGTAGCATAGGTATCATATTCAGGGTCGAGGTCTATACCTTCTTCATGCTCCCTGCACAGCTCCAATTGCTCAAATCGGTTGTGCGGATTGAATTGTGCCCCACGGCCTTTTATGTAGTTGTCTTTGTTCAAAATTCCTATTGATTTTAATTTTTCCGCTCTAATAAATTTAAACAGCTTTAGTCAGTAAAGCGAAAGAATTCACGAATTAAAATGAAATAGTACATACTTTACATTTCTTATGCTTATTGGCAAAGTTTTCTATTCTTGTTATATTGAGAAAAACCCAGCAAATAGTTGGGTTTTCGCATACTACGTGCAAACAAGTAATTTTTTATAAAACGAAGAAGTATGCCACTATATATGGACCGCCACGATGTATCAGCTTCTGTAACTGCTGAAAATGTTGCCGAATTGCATCAACAGGATTTGAAAATTCAGCACAAATTCAATTGCCGGGGGTTGACTTATTGGTTTGATGGAGATAGAAATACTGCTTTTTGCTTGATTGAAGCACCTGATAAAGAAAGCATTCAAAAAATGCACAATCGAGCTCACGGAGAAGTGCCCAATGAAATCATTGAAGTGGATCCACAATTAGTGGAATCATTTCTGGGAAGAATGGAAGATCCCGTAAGTTCTGAAAACAACGCATTAAATATCATCAATGAACCAGCCTTCAGAACAATAATGCAGGGCAATTTGCGAATACTTTCATTGGAAAAACAGACGCCAAAAGCATTGGCATCTTTTTTCAACAAGTACATAAATGCTGTTGCCAAATTGTTCAAGCGCTTTGAAGCCGGCACTGTAAAACAAGGTGAACAAAGTTTTCTGCTCTCATTTAAATCCGTAAGCAATGCTGTGAACTTCGCCAAAGAAGCACAGGCACTATTCAGTGAATTTTCCAGGGGAGAGCATATTTCAGACATTGGCTTAATATTGGGCATGTGCACAGGTTCACCGGTAACAGAGAAAAAAACACTTTTTGAAAGCAGTATAAAACTGGTAAATTATCTGTGTACCATTGAAAAATCAGAAATTATAAGTACAACGGAAGTCAAAAATCTGTATGAGCGGGAAAACATAAATGCTTCATTTGACAACAAAACAATACTTGTCTTAAATCCCTCTGAAGAGGCATTGCTCATAGAATTGATGGATTTCATTGAAAAAAATTGGACAAACCCGGATTTAAAAGTTGAAGATTTTAATAAAAACCTGGGCATGAGCAAATCAAATACCTATCGGAAATTAACGGAACTCACAGGCAAATCCCCCAATGAATTTTTAAGAGAATATCGCTTAAACCATGCTTTGACATCAATAAACACAAAGAAAAATACTATTTCTGAAATCGCTTATAATACCGGTTTTAACAGTCCTTCTTATTTTTCCAAATGTTTTCAGAAACGATTTGGCCTTCTCCCCTCCCACTATCAATCCGCACTGACAAGTGCAACAGTATAATTTGAACCAAATGTGCTTTTCTTAGAACCAAATATGCTAAAATCTCTATTTGATGAGCTATATTTTTGCATCATTAGCAAAAGGCTAAAAGCTTATTTATTCACTAATTAAAAACCATGTTATGACAAATGCACAAGAAACAATCAAAGAAAAAACAACACTTTTTGAGCGCCTTGGAGGTCATAGTGGAGTTTCCGAAATTGTAAAAGATGCAGTAGAAGCGCACATGAACAACCCAGTGATAAAAGTGCGGTTTCTGCCCTACAAAGAAGATCCTGAAAACCTAAAAAAGATCAAAGAACACCTGGTTCAATTTTTCAGCGCAGGAAGCGGTGCCCAGGTTGAATACCACGGAAAGGAGATGCCAGATGCGCACAGGGGCATGAACATCAATGCTGAAGAGTATATGGCTGCCATTGATGATATAATGTCGGTTTTGGAAAAGCACAATATTGATGAAAATTCCAGGAATGAGGTATTGGCAATTCTTTGGTCATTGAAGGGAATGATAATGGCTAAATAGGCTGTTTGAGTTTGAGTGGAACCAAAGTCATCTCCACTTTGGAGCCACTCTACTCCTTAAAATAAACCCTTTTTACCCTTTCGCCAATACCCGTTAAAATTTCATAGGGTATAGTTTCTGCCCATTTGGCCAGATGTTCTACCGGAAGTGACTTACCAAAAAGCAAGACCTCATCGCCTTCACTTGCTTCCGGTATATTTGTCACGTCTATCATACACATATCCATGCACACATTTCCGATTACTGCTGCCTTTTTATCCCTGACAAGCACATAGGCTTTTTTGTTTCCAAAAGCGCGCCTGTAACCATCGGCATAGCCAATTGCAATAGTGGCTACGCGGAGTTTTTTATCCGCCCTGGCTTTTCTGTTGTACCCAATGCTCGCCCCTTTTTCCAGTGTTTTTATCTGCGAAATACTTGTTTTGAGTTGCCCCACCGGTTCCAGTTGATTGGCCAAAACTCCTGTAATATCAATCCCATAAAGCACCAAACCCACTCTAACCATATCAAATTTCCCCTGGGGAAAACGCAGAGTTCCGGCAGAATTGAGCAAATGTTTCAGTGTGGAATACCCCAAAAGGGATTCTAATTGACCAGCAGCATTTTTGAATTTTTCTATTTGCTGTTCAGTAAAGGCATCGTCTTTTGGATCTTCACTGGAGCTGAGATGTGAAAAAACACTGGCCACCTTCCAGCTTTTTTGATTTTTAATTTCCCGGGCAAGCACATCGATTTCATGCGGCAAAAATCCAAGCCGGTGCATCCCGGTGTCTATCTTTATATGAATGGGCAGTTTTTGTGCAGGCAGTTTTTCATCCAGTAATGCAGAAAACTTTCTTAAAAGCCTGAAGCTATAAATCTCGGGTTCCAGCTTATAGTGCAATAAACTTTCAAAACTGTTTTCTTCAGGATTCATTACCATCACAGGTAGTGTTATTCCCGCATTTCGCAGTGCAATACCTTCATCTACAAAAGCTACCGACAAATAATCCACATGCTGGAATTGCAGCATACTGGCAATTTCGAAAGCACCGCTGCCATAGGAAAATGCTTTCACCATAGCCATGATTTTAGTTTTATCGCCCAGGTGATTGCGTACGGCCGCCAGGTTATGGCTCACCGCATTCAGGTTGATCTCAAATACAGTTTCGTGAAATTTCCGTTCCAGCAGACGGCTGATCTTTTCAAAATGAAAATTGCGCGCCCCTTTCAACAAAATACTTTCATCGTAAAAACTGAGCTGCTGAATGGCATTTAAAAAAGCTTCAGTGTCTTTGTAAAAAAACTGCGCTGCTTTTAACTCTTTAAACAAATCGCGGTTTTTATAAAGCACCGGGCCAATTCCTATAAACTTTTGCAAATCGCTGTCTTTCACCAAACGCACTACTTCATTGAGCAGTGTTTTGTCAGACATCCCACTTTGCAAAATATCTGAAAGAATGAGTGTTCTTTTGCTGTGTTGCTGTTGTTGTTTTAAAAAATCCAGGGCGATTTTTAATGAGCCCAAATCAGAGTTGTAACTGTCATTGATCAACGAACATTGGTTCACCGCATCTTTTAGCTCCAGGCGCATGGCCACAGTGCTCAATTGTTCAAATGATTTGAGAAAAACCTCATCTGCTGCTTGCAAATAAATGCCACAAGTAGCACAGCTAATGGCATTTTCTATAGATGCTTTATCGCTAAAGGGAATATTGAATTGATAGTTATTCCCATTGTGTTTCAGTGCAATTGCTGTTCGGGTATTTTCTGTTTTTATCTGCTCAATTTTAACGCTTGCCTTTGCGGATTTTCCCCAGTTGAAAATTAACAGTGGTTTTTTCAAGGACTTTTTCCGTTCCTGTTTGAATTCCTCAACAACATCCTGAATCAAGGGATCATCAGCAGGACAAATCAAAACTTCTGAATTTGCAAACAAGTGGAGTTTTTCCCTAAGTTTTTGTTTAGAATTTTGAAACCCTTCGGCATGGGCATAGCCAATATTGGTCAATATCCCGATATCGGGACGAATCACTTTTTCGAGCCGCTCCATTTCCCCGGGCTTTGAAATACCTGCTTCAATAATCCCCAGGCTGTGTTCGGCTTTTATTTGCCATACAGATAGCGGAACCCCTATTTGCGAATTGTAGCTTTTCGGACTTCTGACAATATTATAGCGCTTGTCGAGCAATTGAAAAAGCCACTCTTTCACAATGGTTTTTCCATTGGAGCCCGTAATGCCGATTAGCGGAAATGTAAATTGACTGCGATGAAAAGCAGCAAGTTTTTGGAGAGCTTTTATACTATCATCTACCTTTAGGACATTGAGTACTGAGCCAAGATTTTTATTGATTTTCAGATTTTTAGAAACCACGAAATTGCGAATGCCACTTTCAATCAATGTGGGAATAAAATCGTGGCCGTCATGCTGAATTCCTTCAATGGCAAAAAACAAAGTCCCACTGCCTGTATGCACCTGCCTACTGTCCAACAAAATATGGGAAATGCTTTCATTCTCATCAGCGCAGCATAAGAAAGTTGCTTCAACAGTACGGGCAATTTCCTGAAGGGTATAGTTCTTTTGACTCATTTCCAGAATTCGTACCAATTTTTATCAGTGAGGCCAAGGTAAAGCTGATCGTCTTCCTGCTTCACAGGATATGAACGCATGCCATAACCTTCGCCACTGATATTTTTACCGCTGCAAATATCAAATTTAGCGCGGTGCAAAGGACAAACCACTACCTGACCTTTTACCATAAAACCCTTGCTGAGAGAGGCACTTGCATGTGGACAGGTATCGCGAATGGCATACCAATTGTCATTGACCTTGCTCAGGCAATATTTCTTACTTTCACATTCTGCCTGAACCAGTTGTCCGTTTTCTATTTCTGCGGGCGACATCAGTTCCGGCAAATGGAGTTTTTCCCATTTCAAATCATTTTCACTCATAGGCTGTTAATTTAACAACAATATTTACCCGTCATGGCCTAAAAACCAAAATAATTATTAAAAACCTGAGTTCGGAAATTATTTATTGCTCAGAATGCCAGAAAATAGTGAGATTC
>JBBDNB010000059.1 GCA_040877935.1 Chitinophagales bacterium | reverse complement strand
TTGAAAAATTAATGGAATCTTAGATTTATGGTGCTTTTCGACCAGACACTAAATATGATGTTAGTAACCAAGCCTGACAATTCCATTGAAACAATAGAGTTGAAAAATGTATTTTACGACAAGCCAGAAACATTAGCCCTCAATACAATAAGGATAAAGGAAGAACTGGCTAAATGGTATGATCTCGGATATAAAATTGAAGCTGTAATTGGAGAAAATATTGGAAGATCAACTATGATTTTGAGAAAAGAGTAGATTACAAAGTTGGGGACGCACGGCCGTGCGCCCCCAACTTTGTAACCCTTCCCCATTTTCAAGAACATTTAACAACAACTTTAGATAATTTCAAATAAAATTCTCGCTTTCCCTTTTTTTAAATAATTTCATCGCATGATTGAGTTTTTATCTGAATTCTGGGATTTCCTAAAAGAGCGCAAAAAATGGTGGCTTTTGCCCATCATACTTACCTTATTGCTGGTTGGCCTGCTATTGGTAGTTGGTGGCGGATCGGCTGCTGCGCCATTTGTCTATACATTGTTTTAAGCTTTGACTGCAAAAAAAACCTACAGCAGTTTACTGGTTATTCTTATCGGCTTTAGTTTGCTGGGGTGGTTTTTTGAGTTTTTCTGGCTCAATTTATTTGCTGCCTTGCTGGGTTTGGTCGGTATCATCCGGCAAAGTTGGGCTGAGAAAATCGTGTCCGCCTGGATGTTTATCGGGCAAAAAGTAGGTTGGGTCAATTCCCGGATTATTCTCACCGTAATTTTTTACCTGATGCTCACGCCCTTGGCTTTCTTTTATCGCTTGAGCAAAAAGAACCCTCTACAGCTCAAAAAGCTGGAAGGGGAAGGTTCTTACTATATTAAGCGCAATAAATCTTTTGTAAAAAAGGATTTTGAAAGGCCTTTTTAAAATTTCTTCCTTATCCCTGATTTCCTGCTAATTTTTATTGCCTCAAATTGGTTGAAAAGCACAATTTGAATCTGTGCTAAACATTTAAGCAAAAAAATCATTGCTAAGAAATGCGCTTCATTTCCCTTATTTTTGCAAATCTTTATGAATAAGAGTACCAGCACTAAAATTCTTCCTCAGATAAGCGAACAGGAAAAGCAATACCTCCATGTTTATGGAACCCGTGTGCACAATTTGAAAAATATTGATGTGCACATTCCCCGCAATCAGTTTGTTGTAATTACCGGCATTAGCGGAAGCGGAAAATCATCATTGGCTTTCGATACTATTTTTGCCGAAGGCCAGCGCAGATATATTGAAAGTTTTTCCAGTTATGCCAGGCAATTTCTCGGAAGCATGGAGCGTCCCGATGTAGATAAGATCACTGGATTGAGCCCTGTTATTTCCATAGAGCAAAAAACCACCAATAAAAACCCGCGCTCAACGGTTGGCACCATCACCGAGATTTATGATTTTATGCGCCTACTCTATGCCCGGGCAGGTATAGCTTATTCCATGGCTACGGGCAATGAAATGATACGCTTTAGTGAAGAGCAAATAAAAGCGCAACTGCTGGAGCATTATAAGGATAAAAAAATCATAGTGCTTGCACCTTTGGTAAAAGGACGCAAAGGACATTACCGCGAATTGTTTGAACGTCTTAGAAAACAAGGGTTTCTAAAAGTAAGAATAGATGGAGAGATTGAAGATCTATTGCCCAATATGCAGATCGACCGCTACAAAATTCACGATATAGAGGCAGTAGTAGATCGGCTTTTAATTCAGCCAGAATATGAAGAACGGATTAACAATGCTATAGAAAAGGGGCTGAAAATGGGCGAGGGAATGTTGATGGTGCTGGATTATGAAAGCAACGAAATCAAACAATACAGCAAAAACCTGATGTGTTCGGAAACAGGTATTGCTTATGAAGAACCCTCCCCCAATTCTTTTTCCTTCAACAGTCCTTATGGGGCTTGTCCGCATTGCAAAGGACTGGGGGTAATTAGTGAAATAGATATGAATGCTATTATCCCTGATTATAAAAAGAGCATCAATCAAGGAGCAATCGCTCCACTTGGTGAGGTACGGGAAAATAATATTTTTAAACAGGTGCGCTCATTGGCCAAGAAATACGATTTCAGCCTGTCTGTCCCGATAGAAGAATTGCCGCAAAAGGCACTTGAATTGCTTTTGTACGGAAATTTCAAACCCCAATATTCAGAAGACACCAAACTGAGTCGCTGGGAACGAAAATACACCGATGCTTTTGAGGGTGTCGTTCCTTTGTTGAAGCACAGTTATCACAATTCCTCTTCTGACAAAATTCGCAAGTGGGCTGAGAGTTTTATGGAAAAAATAGATTGTCCTGAATGTGATGGCACCCGCTTGAAAAAAGAATCACTGCAGTTTAAAATAGGTGGAGCCAATATAGCCGAACTCAGCCGGATGGATTTACAAAGCCTGCTTGACTGGTTCAACAATGTGGAAGCAAAACTGAATGAAAAACAGAAAGTCATAGCAAAGGAAATTCTAAAGGAAATCCGCAGCAGGTTGGGCTTTTTGCTGAATGTAGGTTTGAATTATCTCAATCTCGACCGGCCTACCCGCACGCTTTCAGGTGGGGAATCGCAGCGCATTCGCCTTGCTACACAGATCGGTTCGCAACTCATTGGTATCAGCTATATTTTAGATGAGCCAAGTATTGGCTTACACCAAAGAGACAATGAGCGACTGATTAATTCGCTAAAGCAACTTTGCGAAATGGGCAATTCCGTATTGGTTGTAGAACACGACAAAGACATTATGCTGGCAGCAGATTACCTCATTGATCTTGGACCGGGAGCCGGTAAATTGGGTGGTGAAATTGTAGCTGAAGGACTTCCTTCAGAATTTGCAGAAAAAAATTCGCTTACTGCAAAATACCTGAGAGGAGAGAAAAGCATACCTGTTCCCCAAAAAAGAAGAAAAGGCAATGGGAAATTCATTGAGCTTTTCGGTGCCACGGGAAACAACCTTAAAACCGTTGATCTGCGCATTCCGCTCGCTACATATACTGTAGTAACAGGCGTTTCGGGCAGCGGTAAATCCACGCTGATCAACGAAACGCTTTATCCCATTTTGCGGCAGCATTTGTATAAATCCAGAAAAAAACCAATGCCCTATACCGATTTTCACGGCCTGGAATTGATCGACAAAGTAATCGATATAGACCAATCGCCCATTGGAAGAACACCGCGCTCCAATCCTGCAACTTATATTGGAGTGTTTAGTGACATCAGAAATATTTTTGCCCAGTTGCCCGAAGCAAAAATCAGGGGCTACAAACCCGGGCGCTTTTCCTTTAATGTGAAAGGCGGTAGATGCGAAACCTGTGAGGGTGCCGGAATCAAAGTTATTGAAATGAATTTCTTACCAGATGTGCATGTGGAATGTGAAAAATGTCTGGGCAAAAGGTACAATCGAGAAACGCTTGAAGTGCGCTACAAAGGAAAATCCATCAGCGATGTATTAAATATGCCCGTTCGCGAATCGGCTGAGTTTTTTGAAGCCATTCCTTCTATTTCCAGAAAATTAGAAACACTGGTAAATGTTGGCCTGGGTTATCTTACCCTGGGGCAATCATCCACTACGCTTTCGGGTGGAGAAGCACAACGCGTAAAACTCGCCTCAGAATTGAGCAAGAAAGATTCGGGCAGTACATTGTACATTTTAGACGAACCAACAACAGGCCTGCATTTTGAAGACATTCGTTTGCTTTTGCAGGTGCTGGATAAGCTGGTTAAAAAAGGAAATACCGTAATTGTGATAGAGCACAATATGGATGTGATAAAAGTAGCTGATCATATTGTGGATCTCGGCCCAGAGGGCGGACACAAAGGCGGCTATATTTTGTTTGAAGGCACTCCTGAAGCACTGGCTCAAAAAAGCGACAACCATACTGGAAGGTTTTTAAAGGGTGAGCTTTAACCTATAAAGCCGACTTAAATTTACTCGATAATCGAGATTTGAATGCTTCTAGGCTTGCCCGGAGGTTGTTTACTTTTCTCTGAGCGTTTGGACTTGAATATTTGTGTTTGTGCGTGATTTCACCTTTAGTGCTTCACTTTTAGTGAAACCAAGAAATTTTTTCATAGCTTTGTAATATGAAAAATCCAAGCAACCCCTTTATTGTAGCCGGTTATGCAAACCCAAATTATTTCTGTGACCGTGAACATGAAATTACAATATTAACAGAAGCTTATCAAAACGGCAGGAATATCGTTCTTTATTCACCTCGAAGATTGGGCAAAACGGGGCTCATTCATCATTTTTTTCATCAGGTGAAAAAAAAGGACAAAAATGTCACCACTGTTTATGTGGATATTCACGACACACTTGACCTGGAAGGCTTCATCAATGCCTTTTCCTCGGCTGCGCTCAATGCGCTTGAAAGTAAAAAAGAAAATTTCATAAAGCGTATTGGAGAGCTTTTTTCAGGCATTAAAGCCAGTTTTTCCATAGATGAATATACTGGCATACCAGAAGTGCAATTGGGGTTGGGAACGGCTCCCGAAAGGGAACACTCCCTTGCGGCTGTTATCAAATACTTGGAAAACCATAAAAACCAAATTGTGATAGCAATTGATGAATTCCAGCAGATTAACAATTACCCTGAGAAAAATGTCGAAGCAATTCTGAGAAAACATATTCAGCGACAAAAAAATGCTAACTACATTTTTTCCGGTAGCGAAAAACATCTCCTGCTGCCAATGTTCAGTGATGCCAAACGGCCGTTTTACCAAAGCACCCAGCATTTAGGCTTAAAAAAACTGGGGCTTGCTAAGTATAAAAAATTTATCCAAAAACATCTGAAAGAAGCAGGAAAAGAAGTTTCTGAAACCGTTCTGGATTATATTCTTCAATGGACGGACATACACACTTTTTACACACAATTTGTTTGCAATCGGCTTTATGCACTGCCAGAGAAACAGTTGAGCTTGGCGAAAACTAAAAAGTTATTGATGGAAATCCTGACAGAAAAAGAAGCCTATTTCCATACATTGATCAAGCTTTTGCCCAAACATCAGCTCCAGCTATTAACTGCTATTGCCAAAGAAAACGTATTGGTAGAACCAACAGCCAAAGAGTTCCTGCGCAAACATCAACTTTCTGGAGTTTCCACGGTAAGCAAAAGCCTCAATGCACTTGTCACCAAAGGTTTAGTGGATGATGAGCGCTCTAATGAAAAATTAGAATACCGTGTTAATGATGTGTTTCTGAGGCGTTGGTTGGAACGGAGGTGATTGCCGCGTGGGGAGCTTTAACCTAAACCCTCGGCTTATACCTGCTGCCACTTAGAATTTCTTCTGGTTTCAGCTCCATCAATTCATCCAGCTTGGTTTCCGGATTTTTGAGCACATAACTTCTTACAATTTGCCAACCTGTCCAAACCCCTATTTTTCCAGGCGAATCTTTGGGCATACCGGGCGTAGAAGGCCCAGGGCTCATGAATTTTTTTGTTTCAGATTGATTGGTATTGAACAGCAAATCCTTTTCGATAAAAAAATTCCAGATTTGCCCTTCGTTTTCCTTGCACCATTTGGTCTGTTCGGGAGTATATCCAATTTTCTGATAGTCGGGAGCCGAAGGCATCATGCGGTCTATAAAATGCAATTCTTTCCCGGCACTGATCATTGCACTTAGCAAAGCGTTGTTTTCCGGTGAAATATCATAAACCATAGAGCCCACTACATTCATGCAGTTGGCAGTAAGGTATTCGGGCTTTAGCGTTTGTGTAAGGTACTCTGGAAAAATACTGCTGTAGTATTTAAATGTATCTCCCAAGAACATATCCAGCCCAATGGCCAGCACACTGCTATCAATTGTAAAAGAGGCATAAGTAAAATTGGAAACAAAAGTGACAATCTCTGGGATTTCGCGCTCCGGAAAATAATATTTATAGTGCTTAAATGCTTTTTGCAATTCTGCTTCATATTTTGAGAAATTACCAAACCGAAACTCTACCGTATCATATACTTCCTGCACGTATGGATCAAATACAAAGGCTCGAAAATCGGCCACAAAAGCACTGTCATTTTCTTTGTGCCAACCAAAAATTTCTGATTTAAATACAGGAAAAAATACGGGATAATCTGCTTCAAGTATTTTCAGGCTTTCTGAAAATTGGTTAGTATCAGCAACTTGTCGCAGGTCTTTTTCAAAACGTTTGATTTTTAAATCTGCCTGAATATTCGTAACATCAACCTTGTAGGGAGTATTCCCCCAATCACAAGCTGTGAATAATACAGCGATTAGTAGAAGTATAGAAAATGAACCCGTATTTTTACATTTTAAAATTGTGCAAGACATTTATTACGATTGAATAATTAAAAATGGCTGTTATGAAATTCCAAAAAAAACTTACTGCAATTATACTATTACTTTTTGTATCTACATTGGTTCAGGCAAGAGTGGATCAGAAGGTAAGTATTGGCTTAATGGCCAACCCGATCGTTTCCTGGTTGCGAATCGATAATGGTAATATCGAACGCAATAAGGCAAAATTTGGAATTGAATATGGGGTATTGACAGATATACATTTTACCGAAAACTATGCTTTGTCAACCGGCTTATCCGTTATGTTGCAGGGAGGCACCATGACATATACAAACAACAGTCTTGACACACTTGGTGATACTCGTGTAAAAATGAGCCTGCATTACATCAACTTGCCGCTATATCTTAAGCTAAAAACCAATGAAATGGGTTATATCACTTATTACGGGGAATTTGGGATAATCAATCAATTCAGGATAAAGGGCTCGGCAGATGCTGAAAGAGCGGATCCATATCAATTTAACGAAACTGTGAATATTACCAAAAAAGACAATGAACTCGGCATTCGCTCACAATTCTACAATATGAGCTTGCATATTGGTGCAGGTATTGAATATTCTCTGGGCACCCGAACTAAGATTCAGGCTGGACTATTCTACAATAATGGTTTTGTAAATATCATTAAAGACAATGATGAAGACAAAATTTTCATAAACAATATGGGGCTGAGAGCAGCGGTGATCTTTTAATAAATACTGTATTAGGGATAACCATTGAGAATATTTTTATCAAAATAAAGACAGGGAAAATAAATGAAAATTGCTCTGGCGCAACTGAATTACCACATTGGTAATTTTGAAGAAAACAGCAGAAAAATAATCGAGCAAATAGAGCGGGGAAAAAATGAAGGCGCAGACCTTGTTGTTTTTTCAGAACTTGCTATTTGCGGCTATCCACCTCGTGATTTCCTGGAGTTTGATGATTTTATAAATAAATGTGCTGTTGCAATTGAGCAGATTGCCAAGCATTGCCAGTCCATTGCTGCATTGGTAGGTACTCCGATGAGAAATACGGCCAGTACCGGCAAACCGCTTTTTAATGCTGCCTGTTTTTTGGCTGAAGGAAAAGTTAAACAGATTTTCAAAAAAACCCTTTTGCCTACCTACGATATTTTTGATGAATACCGCTATTTTGAGCCCAATAAAGATTTTCAGCTTTTAGAATTTAAAGGGCAAAAAATTGCAGTAAGTATCTGTGAGGACATTTGGAATATTGGCAATGAAAATCCCATGTATATAACTTGTCCGCTCGATGAAATGAATGCCCAAAAGGCTGATTTGATTATCAATCTTTCTGCTTCCCCTTTTGATTATGATCAGGCTGATGTGCGAAAGAAAATTTTAAAGGCCAATAATCAACGCTATGGAACTCCTGCTATATATGTGAATCATGTAGGCGCACAAACTGAATTGATTTTTGACGGCACTTCACTGGTGAGCAATAAAGAAGGTAAAATTGTAAGGCAACTGGCTTCGTTCAGGGAAGATTTTGAAATAATTGACACTGGGAAATTGGCAGAAAGCAGTGGTGGCGAATTCCCGGATTCGGGAAAAATTTCCAAAATACACGATGCGCTGATTTTGGGCATTCGCGATTATTTCAAAAAGCTGGGTTTTCAAAAAGCCATCCTTGGTCTATCAGGCGGTATTGATTCCGCGCTTACGCTGGTATTGGCAGAAAGGGCATTGGGCAAAGAAAATGTTTGGGCCGTCCTAATGCCTTCGGATTTTTCCAGTGAGCATTCGGTCAATGATTCAGTAGAGCTGGTAAAGAGACTGGACATAAAGTACGATAAAATCAGTATTCAGGAATTATTTGACACTTACCTAAAAGTCCTGAAACCTTTTTTTGAAGGCTTGAAATTTGGCCTGGCAGAAGAAAACATACAAGCCCGGACCAGGGGTGTTTTGCTGATGGCGCTGTCCAATAAATTTGGAAATATCCTGCTCAATACTTCCAATAAAAGTGAGGCTGCTGTGGGCTATGGCACTTTATATGGCGATATGTGTGGCGGACTTTCCGTTTTGGGCGATGTGTATAAAACCGAAGTGTATGAACTGGCCGAATTCATCAATGAAGATGAGGAGATCATACCGCGCAACATTATAGAAAAAGCACCCTCTGCCGAATTGCGCCCCGATCAGAAAGACAGCGATTCTTTGCCCGATTACAAAATATTGGACGAGCTGCTTTTTCAGTACATTGAAAAACGACAGGGGCCCAAAGAGCTGATAAATGCCGGTTTTAATGCAGAATTGGTAAAAAGGGTGCTGAAAATGGTAAATACCACCGAGTACAAAAGATTCCAGACCCCTCCAATTCTAAGGGTTTCCCCCAAAGCATTCGGTATGGGCAGAAGAATGCCGTTGGTTGGGAAGTATCTCTCTTAATGTTTATAACTTTCCTTTTTTAATTTTTGATTTTTCCCCATTGTTGACAATATTTGTCATGAATTAAATTTTCAATGACAGAAAGTGTTGGTAAAATGATCCGCAGATTGCGGGAAGAAAAAGGAGACCCCTTGCGTGTATTGGCAGCTTACCTTCAAGTTGACCAGGCAATAATGAGCAAGATAGAAACGGGGCAACGAAAACCGAGCAAGGAACAAGTGGAAAAGTTGGCAAAATATTTTGGAGCCAATAAAAAAGAAATGCTAATTGCTTGGTTGAGCGACCGGATTGTTTATGAAATTGAGGGAGAGAAATTAGCAAAGGAGGCTTTGAAGGTGGCAGAAGAGAAAATAACATACAATAAAAAGAAAAGGAATTAATATGCCAACACTCAATTTCAAAGGAAAAACATTTGTACAGAACCACCACCTGGCGGTGAAATTTCACCAATTGGTGCCAAAAAAGGAAAAGAGCCTGACGGACAATGTTTCCTTATACGACAACCTGATTGTGCAGGGCGACAACCTCAAAGCCCTGAAAGCCCTTTTGCCCAACTATGCCGGAAAGGTCAAGTGCATATACATTGATCCGCCCTATAATACCGGAAATGAAGCATGGGCATACAATGATAATGTTAACAGCCCTATGATAAAAGATTGGCTGGGCAAAGTGGTGGACAAGGACGACCTGACCCGGCACGACAAATGGCTCTGTATGATGATGCCAAGATTAAAGTTGTTGCGTGAATTACTAAGTGAGGATGGCGTTATTTTTATTTCCATTGATGATAATGAATTACACAGACTAAAATGCCTGATGGACGAAATATTCAGCGAAGACAATTACGTAGCGGATATTGTTTGGCAAAAATCAAAAAGAGGTGATGCAAAGCTTATCGCTGGAATCCATGAATACATTCTCGTTTACACCAAGAATAAAAAAGAGAACTTAAAATTAGGTAACTGGCGAAAGTTCAAAGACGGTGTTGATGAGGTTTTAGATTATTATTCCAAGCTAAGGAAAAAGTACAAGGAGGATCACGATAAGATTCGTGAAGAAATGCAATTTTGGTATAGTTCTTTGCCAAAGGAAGATGAAAAGAGAAGGCATAAACACTATAGCTTTTCGGATGAAAGAGGATTATACTTTCCAGATAATTTTGCTGGACCAGATGATGGCAGAAAAAATCGACCGAGATATGACATAATTCATCCTGTCACAAAGAAGCCATGCAAAAAACCATCCACTGGTTGGCGATGGGATGAAGAGCGAACAAAGAAAGCCTTGGCTGAAAATCCACCAAGAATTCATTTTGGGCCAGATGAATCTACCGTTCCATGTCGTAAAACATACCTTAAGGACGTAACAAAAGAACCATTCGGGTCTGTTTTTTATCGTGATGGTAGAGCTGCCTCTGCTGCTGTAAAGGAAATTCTTGGCTCTAAACAATTTGACTTTCCAAAGAGTAGAGATGTGTTGAGCGAGGTTTTTGACTTAGTGCTTGATGAAAATGATATCGTTCTTGATTCTTTTGCAGGTTCTGGTACTACCGCCCATGCCGTTTTAGACCTGAACAAGGAAGATGGTGGCAATCGCAAGTTTATTTTGGTGGAAATGGAAGATTATGCCAATGAAATTACTGCAGAAAGAGTAAGGCGTGTTATCAAAGGTGTACCATCGTCCAAGAACTTTAAAGAAGGAACAGGCGGCACATTCAGCTATTTTGAACTGGGCGATCCCATAGAAATGGAAAGCATCCTGCACGGAGAAAATCTCCCTTCTTATGAGGATTTTGCGCGCTATCTGTTTTATACCGCAACAGGAGAGGAGTTCAATGCAGATCAACTGGATAAAAAGACAAACTTCATCGGCAGCAGCAAGGATTATGAAGTTTACCTGTTTTACAAACCTGATCTGGAATACTTGAAATCAACTGCCCTTACTTTGGAGCGTGCCAGGTCATTGGGAGCCCACAATGGCAAGCCTGCCTCCCGTAGCGGTAGCGAAGGGAGGAAACGACTGGTCTTTGCGCCCGCCAAATTTGTGGATACGCATACCTTGCTGGAATTGCGCATAGATTTTTGTCAGTTGCCTTTTGAAATTTATAAAATGAAAGGCTAATGGAATTAAAAGAATACCAAAAGAAAGTAATTGAAAGGCTGAGGGAATACCTTTTGGCCCTTTCCGAGTTCAAAGGCAAGTATGAGAAAGCCATTGAATTTGACCCGGAAATGGCAATGGATTACAACTTTCCGAGAAAGGCATGGGAAAAGAGTATTGGTAAAGTCTATCATTCAAGTACAAATGGGATTGGTGAGCCATTGCCCGAGTTTTATATCAAAGTACCTACTGGTGGAGGTAAAACCATTTTGGCTTGCCACAGCATTGACCTTGTCAACAAAACCTACTTGAAAAAACAAACTGGGCTTGTACTGTGGATTGTGCCCACTACCCAGATATACAGCCAAACCCTTATTAACCTTCGCAATAGGGAGCATCCATATAGGCAAACATTGGATATTTCCAGTGGGGGCAAAACGCTTATTAAGGAAAAAACAGATCACTTCAACAGGTTGGATACAGAAGAAAACCTGGTTGTTTTAATGCTTATGCTCCCTTCTGCCAATAGAAAAAACAAGGAGACATTAAAAATATTCCAGGATTCTGGTGCTTTCACTGATTTTTTCCCATCAGAGGATAATTTCAATGCCAATGAAGCACTGTTGGAGCAAATCCCCAACCTTGATTATTTCGGAGAAAAAGGAGAGGCTTTTGGAAGAACGCTAAAAACCTCTATGGGAAATACATTGAAAGTGCTGCAACCCATTGTAATTATTGATGAAGGGCATAAAGCATACAGTGACAATGCCCGCAATACCATTAGGAATTTCAACCCGAAAATGCTTATTGAGTTGTCTGCTACACCACCGAAAAACACCAATAAGTTGATTGAAATTACAGGCAGGGAATTGAATGAGGAGGAAATGATCAAATTGGATATTCACCTGACCAATAAATCCAGCCTGGATTGGAAAGATACTATGCTTTGCTCATTGGAAAAGCGGAAGCAGCTTGAAAAGAAAGCACATGAATATGAGCAGAACACCGGTGCTTATATTCGCCCCATCAACCTCATCCAGGTAGAAAACACAGGAAAAGACCAGCGAACAGGAAAAAGCATCCACTCAGAGGATGTTAAGGAATTTCTCATCAAGCAATGCAATGTTCCCAAAGAGCACATTGCCATAAAAAGCAGCGACAAAAATGACATTGAAGGCATTGACCTGTTTTCAGATGATTGCGAAATCAGGTATATCATAACCAAATATGCTTTACAGGAAGGATGGGACTGCTCTTTTGCCTACATCTTGACCATTTTGACAAACCCAAGCTCACAAACCGGAATTACACAGTTGATTGGCAGGATTCTTCGCCAGCCATTTGCACGAAAAACCAAAGTAAAAGACCTGGACGAATGTTATGTGTACACCTATCGCCAAAATGCCGCTACGCTTGTAAAAGGAATC
Organism: Chitinophagales bacterium; assembly: GCA_040877935.1. NCBI lineage: Bacteria > Pseudomonadati > Bacteroidota > Chitinophagia > Chitinophagales > Chitinophagales bacterium. Next base: position 36,319 of record JBBDNB010000059.1, on the reverse strand, counting down.
AAAAGTAATTTAGAAAGCGAAGGTCTGGGCGATATTGCAGGACGCATTTCGCTTGACAGCGGTGATGAAGCCAACGGGTCAGTTTTGGCTGAAAGGGAAATGCGCTATCGGGAACCATTCAAAAAATATGAAGGCAAAATTTACCTGCCCAAGTTTGTGGTACAGGAAAAAGACAGTTGGCGCGATATTATTTTTGAGGCTGATATCCTTAATGAAATAGATTGGAGCCACGTTAATCTTGATGCTTTAAAAGATGTTTCACTTTCCAATTTCAGGCGAAAGGAACAGGAATTGATCATCGGCATTTCAGAAGAAGAACAGGAACTGCTCAAGGAAAAAGGCCGATTTGAAAAAACTGGAAAACTGGAAATTGATGATGTTTTCCTAACAAGGCAAATCCTGGATATTATTCCCAATCCGTGGATTGGTCATGACTTAGGGAAGAAAGCTTTGCAACTCTTTTTAGACCGTTACGATAAGGATGCTGTTTCAGCCAACTTGGTTTTCATTATTGAAGAACTTAAAAAAGTACTGGAAAAAGAACGAAACCGACTTGCAGAAGAAGTTTTTAAAAAATTGGTACAAGAGAAAAAAATCTGCTTTTTCCTTATCACAGATAAGGGAGGTTTCAAAATTCCACCCAGAATAAAAGTTAGAAGTAACAAACAATTGGTAAGGGATGACAATACACCCGTAAAGAAAAGCTTGTTTGATTATGTTCCTGAAGAAAATGTAAATGAGCTGGAAAGATCGGTAGCAATATACCTTGACAAGCAAGAAAACCTATTGTGGTGGTACCGAAACATGAGCAAGCAGGATTATCACATTCAGGGTTGGAAAAAGAATAAAATCTATCCCGACTTCATTGCATCGGAGATCAACAAAGAAAATGAAAATGATTATGGAAACGTGTATGTTCTTGAAACCAAAGGGCTACACTTGAAAAATGAAGACACTAAATACAAACAGGATGTATTTGCCCTGTGCAATGAAATGGGTGCCAAAAAAACATGGAAAGAACTCAATCTTGACTTTCCTGACAAGAAAGTGGAGTTTCAGGTGGTATTTGAAGATGAGTGGAAAAGCAGGGTTAATAAATTATTCCAGTAAAATCCATTTTTGTTTACAACAATACCTCTCTTAGTCTTTTTTAACAGCCCCATAGCACTAATGGAATTTGATTAAGACAGGGATTTTCATTAACTTAATGGAGTTTCACTAAAACTTTCAGCTATGAAAAATCTCACTCAAATCTTCGCCCTTTCTGTTCTATCAGCTTTTGTTTTTCTTTTTTCAACTCAACACCTACAGGCACAATGCTCGGTAGATGCAGGAAATGATACAAGCACTTATTTGGGCTATGCGCCTTATTCTTGTGTCACATTAAATGCAAGTGCAACGGGGACCGCCCCGTTTTCTTTTTTATGGAGTACAGGCGATACCACTGCCTCCATTATCGTCTGCGATACGGTAGATACCGATTATATCGTGAGCATTACGGATTCCAATGGCTGCACCGCATCGGATACGGTATCCGTTACAGTTGTGGATGTACGCTGTGGAAACAACAACGACAAAGTTTTGATTTGCCACGTGCCGCCAGGCAATCCGGCCAATGCACATAGCATATGTGTGGGTGCCCCTGCTGTTCCAGCACATTTGGCACACGGATGTTTCCTGGGCAATTGTCCCACTCCTCCGCCTCCACCCTGCACTGTTGATCTGGGAAGCGATACTGCCTTTTGTTCGGGCGATACTTTGATGCTCGATGCCGGTTCAGGATCATTTAGCTATCTGTGGTCCGACAGCTCCACTGCTCAAACCCTGGCAGTAAGCCAAAGCGGAACTTATTTTGTGGAAATTTCCGACACATTGGGCTGCAGTGCTTCAGATACCATCAATGTGGTGGTGTATGATTCACCTGTAGCAGATGCCGGAGCCGACACCACGCTTTTTGCTCCCGCCTGTGTTGACTTAATGGGAACTGTAAGTGGAGGCACAGCACCTTATAATTATTCCTGGAGCAATGGTGACACTACAGCATCTACTACAGTATGTGATTCAGTAACAAATTCATACACCTTTACGGTTGTTGATTCCAATGGCTGTACTTCTTCAGATGAAGTAATTGTAGAGGTAATTGATACTTCATCAACGCAGCCGTCCTGCGACAGCAACAAAGTACTGATATGCCACGTACCTCCCGGAAATCCGGGCAATGAGCACAGTATTTGTATTGACTCAAGCGCATTGGCTGCTCATCTTGCCCATGGCGATTATGTAGGGCCATGTGCCAATGGACAAAAAACGGGTCACTTTGGAGATGTGGGCAGTTATCCCAATCCTTTTTCCAATGAAGTTTATCTGACTTTTACTGTTTCAGAAACGGTAAGGGCAAGACTCGAACTGTTCAATATGGCCGGACAGCGCATTGCAGTATTGTTTGATGGCCATGCACAAGCCAACAGCACATATGAAGAAGTGCTGAATACAGCAGATTTATCAGAAGGTGTTTATTTAGCACGATTGGTAACTGAAGGAAAAAAACCTGTTTTCCACAAGTTGATCCTGCAACGCGACTAATGGCTTGAAATTATTTTTTAAAATTGCGGCACAGCTTTATTTGTGCCGCAATTTTATTTTATAGCTGCTGCCTCTGTTGAAAATTATGCGGGTAAATATTTTCATTTAAAACCTGTTCCGTATCGGGATAATCGCTATATTTGGCAGTTAATTATTATCCTTTTAATTCCCTTGATGGAAATGACAATTGTGACAGAAAGGAATAAATCGTAAAGGATAGGTTAAATTAATACTGCAAACCCTTTGGGCAATTTGAAATATAAAAATAACACAGCAATGAAATTTATTGTATCGACTAGTAATTTATTGAAACAAGTGCAATTGGTAAGTGGAGTGATCAGTGCAAATACGGTCTTGCCAATTCTGGAGAATTTTCTTTTTAAAATAGAACCCAATAAACTGACGGTTTTTGCTACAGATTTGGAAACTTCCATGTCTTCAACACTGGAAATTCAATCGGAAAAGGAAGGGCTGATTGCCGTGCCTGCAAAAATTCTTTTGGAAACTTTGAAGACTCTGCCTGAGCAGCCATTGACTTTCAGTTATGATGAAAAATCCTATGCTATAGAAATTACATCAGAAAATGGACGCTATAAACTGGCCGGAGAGAATGGTGAAGATTTCCCGAAAATCCCGGAAGCAGAAAATGTTTCTGATATTCATATGCCTGCTTCAGTATTGAACAATGCTATAAGCAAAACGCTTTTTGCTGTTAGCAACGATGATCTTAGGCCTGCAATGACAGGAGTCCTTGTACAGTTAGATGAGGATGGAATTACTTTTGTAGCAACAGATGCACACAAGCTGGTGCGCTACCGCAGGTTAGACACGAAGAGTGATGAAAGTGGAAGTTTTATTGTTCCAAGAAAAGCGTTGAATCTTTTGAAAAATGCTTTGCCAAATAATGAAGATGCTGTAGTAGATGTTTCGTATAACAACTCCAATGGATTTTTTAGTTTTGAAAACATCAAGCTCATATGCAGATTAATTGATGCCAAGTTTCCGGACTACAATGCAGTAATTCCAACGAACAATGAAAGTCTGTTGACCATAGGAAGAAAGGAATTGCAGGATTCACTCAAGCGAATTGTGATTTTCTCAAACAAAACCACCAACCAGGTAATGATGCGCATAGCAGGTAGCGACCTGCAGGTTTCAGCCCAGGACCTTGATTTTTCCAATGAAGCAAATGAAAGATTGACCTGTAATTTCAAAGGCGAGGACATGGAAATTGGTTTTAATGCCAAGTTTTTGGCTGAAATGCTCGGAATTTTAGAAAGCGATGAAATCAATCTTGAATTGGGTGGGCCAACCCGTGCCGGCATTCTTTTGCCTGCTGAAAAAGACGACAATGAGGAATTGATGATGCTAGTAATGCCGGTTATGCTCAATAGCTGATAATCAATCCCATTTTTATTATCTTATACCAAACAAACCATACCCCATGAAAAAATATATACTTCCTGCTGTAATGATATTGCTGACGCAAATTACTACAGCACAAATCACTGTAAGTGAAAACCAGATCATACAAATAGGCGAAAATGCAACCCGTGAAACCGATACCATTCCAAACATCAGCGGTTTTATGAATACCGGAGCCGATCTGTATTGGGATTTCAGGGGGCACAATAAACATACCACCGCAGTAACAAATGCTGTAGATCCGGCAACTACGCCCTATGCTTCTGATTATCCAAGTTCCAATCTTTGCATGACTGCCGACAATATTACTTTTGTTTACTTTGAAAGTTCGACAGCAAGCAGTCATTTAGTTGGTTTGGCCGGTGACCCACTTAATTTAGGGGTAACAATGACTATCGAAATTGATCCACCATCTCTTATTTATGATTATCCATTGGAATACCTCAAAAACTTTAGTGGCAGTTATAAAATCAGTGAGAAAGGCGATGGGTCTGCTTTTGGTGTTGATTCCGTTTGGTTGAAGAGAGAGTCAGAACATTTCGATACTGTTGAGGCTCATGGTTTAGTTGAAACCGACTATGGAATTTACAAAAGCATCAAAGACAAAAGAGTAGAATATATTGTTGATACTATTTTTGCAAAGTTCTCCGTATTTCCTGGCCTTCCTGCACAATGGAATCAAGTAGATCTTATATACGACACACTTGTAAATTATTACTTCCATACCCGAGAAGGTAAATTGCCCGTAGCAGAGGTTTCTACCGATTTACAGGGTGATCTGGATTCCACTACATTGATCATTACACAAGCAACACCAGAACCTTTGGCCAATTTTGGCTTTGAAGACGCCTGTGTGGGCCAAGTGGTGCAATTCACCGACAGTAGCATTCAAAATCCTTCATCATGGCAGTGGGATTTTGGTGATGGAAGCAATGGAAGCACACAGCAAAACCCAAGTCACACTTATACTTCATCCGGTCAATTTACGGTAAGATTAATTGCAAGCAGAAATTATCCAGACACACTTGAAAAAACCATCACCATCAATGAAGTAATAGCCGATGCAGGAGCTGATGAAGATATTTGTCCTGGTGATACTGTTACACTCACTGCATCAGGTGGTGTGGGTTATGCTTGGAACAACAATTCTACAGATGCAAGTATTACTGTAAGCCCATCCTCTACAAGTACATATTCTGTAACGGTTACGGGAGCTACCGGGTGTACTGATGCTGATCAGGTGACGGTGAATGTACTTCCCGAGCCAAGCCCTGCATTATTTGATGCGATTATCTGTAATGGAAATCCTGTAACATTAGATGCTGAAAATCCGGGAGCCACTTACAACTGGTCAACTACTGAAAGCAGTCAAACAATAACCGTGAGCACACCCGACACGTATGTAGTAACCATTACCGACCCTTCTTCTGGTTGCTCTATTACAGATACAGCAGTAGTAACTACCGGTTCAAACCTGAATGTGCCACTTAACGATGTAGATGCCTGTGAAGGCGATACGGTGGTGTTGAATGCAGCCAATTCAGGGGCGGATTATATATGGAATACAGGGGATACCACCCGGACTATATCTGTTACTTTAGATGGATCATATTCAGTAACTGTGGATGACCAGAGTTGTACAGGGACAGGTACTGCCACAGTAACTTTCCACGCCAATCCCGAGCCTGAAATTACGGGTGATTCCGTGATTTGTGCAGGAGACAGCACTTATTTATTTGTAAATACAACAGACAATATTACTTGGAGTACATTTTCCGGAAATGATAGCATACTGGTTAGTCCCGGGGCTGATCAATACTATTCAGTGGAACTTGAAGACGCATTGGGCTGTACCGGAACCGACAGTATTTTGCTCACCGTTAACCCGCTTCCAAATGCACAGATTACAGGTGATACAGAAATATGTACTGGCGATCAGACCACCTTGACTGCAAGTGGAGGGACTGATTACGAGTGGAGCAATTTTGAAACTACAGCAAGTATTCAAGTAAGTCCAACATCTGATTCTACATATTCGGTTATAGTTACGGATACAAATACATGCTCCATTACAATTCAGGAAACGGTTGTAGTAAATGCCTTGCCAAATGCCAGCATTATCGGGAACACGGAAATTTGCGAAGGGGAAACTACAACTTTGACCGCAAGTGGAGGCACAGATTATGAATGGAGCAATAATAATGAGACTACTGCAAGCATCCAGGTGAATCCTTCATCTGATGAAACCTATACGGTAATTGTAACAGACAACAATACTTCTTGCTCAAACACTGCACAGGAAACTGTAGAAGTCAATGCACTGCCAAATGTTGATTTTGCTTTTGGTGATACAACAATTTGCTTTGATCAAGTCAGCACCTTAGCATTAGAGGCGACACCACCCGGAGGTACTTTTAGCGGGGTGGGCGTGAGTGGAAGTACATTGGATCTTACAGTACTTGTTGATTCTAATCTAAACAGCTCTACTGTGTTTTATACCTATACCGGATCAAACAATTGTACTGCCGAAGCATCTATTGATGTGATATATGGGGCTTGTCCGGGTATTGAGGACTATCGCGCAAATATAGATTATCAACTGTATCCCAATCCAAGTAGCAATGGGTTTTATGTAAAAAGCAATATTTTCCAGGATAAAGACATTACTTTATCACTTATTGACTTAAATGGAAAAGCACATGTTGTTACCCGTGCTGATCGTTCAGAAAACTTTATTTCTACAGCAGAATTGGCTGAAGGGTTGTACTTTTTAATTGGCAGAGACAATGATGGAAGAATTCTAATGGAAACCAAGGTTCAGGTATTGCGCTAAACTTTAGGCATAAATTTTAAAAAACCTGTCAAATAAATTTGGCAGGTTTTTTTATGCTCAAATTTTAGCTACACCACCGGAAACCATAAATTTCATTGCAGTAGATACGTCAATATCAATAAGTGTTACACAGCTTTTGTCAACGATATACAGATTGCCTGAAAAATTGTAAGAATGCGGAAAGTAAACAGCCACTTTGGCTTTCAAACCAATGCCTTCAAGATCTGATTGTGTCAGAAATCCCATTCTTTGTAATTGCTCGCTTCCTGCAAATTTGACCAGCACTACTTTTTCAAACTTTTTCTCTTTCCCCACAAAAGCAGAAAACAGATCCTTCAATGAAGTGTAGATAATTTTAAGCAAAGGTGTACTTTGAAAAACCTGCTCCATAAAATTATAGAATGGACGGAACAAAAGGGTAGAACCCAGCCAGCCGAGAGCAGCGAGCAACAAAATCATTACCACAAAACCCAGCCCCATAAAGCGAAAACCAAACAAGGTTTCTATCAAGTCATTGGCCATATTGTCGAGCCAGAGAAAGGTGGCCAGAAAAATATAAACGGTGATAATGAGCGGGGCAAATAAAAGCAGACCTTGCAATAGGTATTTTCCGAATTGTTTCATGCTTGTAGATTTGATTTTCTTGAATCTGAGTATAGTCTAAGAAAAGGAATTTTACTGATAATTCTGCTTTTATCAAGCATTCTGCTCAATAGCCTTAATGATTATTTCAGCTGCATTCTTCAGTTGCTCAAAACTGATGATTAGCGGAGGACCAATGCGCATGCATTTATCCGAAAAAAGAAACCAATCGGTAACCACACCTTTTTCAATACAGGCATCAATAATGCGCTTGTTCTGCTCAAAATTTTCGAACTCCAAACTCATCATCAGGCCTTTTCTTCTTTTTGCCAGAATCGAAGGATGTTGCAGCAAATTTTCCAAGTATTTGCCTTTTTCCTCTACCTGATCGATATGCCCCTCTTCCAGTAAAATTTCCAGCGCTGCATGACCGGCACGACATGAAACAGGATGCCCACCAAAAGTAGTAATATGACCCAGAATGGGGTTCTCTTTTAGGCAAGACATAATTGCTGAAGAGGTAATAAAGGCACCAATTGGCATTCCGCCTCCCAGACTTTTTGCAGAGAGCAAGATATCTGGAACAATACCATATTGTTCGAAAGCAAAGAGTGTCCCTGTACGACCCATTCCGGTTTGAATTTCATCCAATATTAGCAAGGCCCCGGTTTCAGTACATTTATTTCTGAGCTTTTTCATAAATGCCTCACTTGCCGGGTGAATACCTGATTCTGCCTGTACCGGCTCAGCAATCACACAGGCAGTTTGATCAGTGATTTCATCCAGCATTTCGCTGTTGTTGAATTCCAGTGCTTTGATGCCGGGCAATAGCGGCCTGAAGGGGTTTTTAAAATATTCATTGCCCATAACGCTCAAGGCACCATGGCTACTGCCGTGATAGGAATTTTTAAAGTGAATGATCTCAGCTCTTCCGGTATATTTTTTGGCAGTTTTCATTGCTCCTTCTACAGCTTCAGAGCCTGAATTGACGAAATAAACGCGATCAAGTGAACTTGGCAATTGTTTGCATAAGTAATCTGCAAAACATACATGTGGCGCATACACATACTCCCCATAAACCATCAGAAACATAAATTTTTCTGCCTGCTCTTGAACAGCTTTAACTACTTTGGGATGACAATGCCCCACATTGCTGACACTAATACCAGAAATCAGATCAATATATTGCTTGCCTTTAGTGTCATAAAGGTAGATGCCCTCGGCACGTTCAATTTCAAGTAATAATGGAAAATCAGTAGTTTGCGCTACTCTGGATAAAAAGAGCTGCCTGAGTGTGCTCATCTTGTAAACTGTATTTTAATTCTCGCGCCTGATTAATTGCCCGTCTTCAAAGTAAAATCTTTCCTTAACATTACCCTGACGGTCAAAACGTATAAAATCTCCATCAGCTTTGCCATCTTCATAAAATCGTTCAAATTCTTTTTGTCCGTTCTGATAATATCCAATAAATAAGCCATGTTCTTTTCCGTCAATAAAGTGGCCTATGGTTGATATTTTACCGTTAGGCCAATAGGTTTTAGAAGTTCCGTGTTCCTTGCCCATAACATAGTTTCGCTCCCACTTCTTATTGCCATTTTCATACCAGGTCGTAATTGTGCCGTGTTCTTTGCCATCTTTGTAATTGCCTTCAAACCCTAACTGCCCATTTTCATACCATTCTCGCCATAGCCCGTCCTTAAGGCCATTGTTAAAGTATGTTTCTGCTACGAGTTTGCCGTTAGAGTACCAAAATGGCCATTTGCCCTGCTTTTCACCTTTCACATAATTTCCTTCAGCTCTTTTCTGTCCGTTTTTATACCAGTAAGACCAAAATCCTTCTTTTTTATCGTCTTGATACCCCCCCTCTGATTCTACCTGGCCATTGGTGCCCATATAACGCCATATGCCTTCTTTTTTGTCATTGCTATACTGGCCTTCCTGCATTATATTTCCGTTGGCATACCACTTTTTAAATTCGCCTTCATAAGCCCCTTCTTCATGAAAAGCATGTGTAGCAAGTTTTCCATTTTCAAACCAGGTTTTAGATTCACCTGTAATTTCACCATTATCGTAATATTCTTCAGCACCTAATTGGCCGTTTTCATGCCAAAAACGATATACACTGTCTTTGAGGCCTTCATTGTAATATTCTATAAATTTAACTTGTCCTGATTCATACCAGGTAGTAGCTTTTCCGTGTTCTTTTTTACCATTGAAATTTACCTCACTTCTTACTTTTCCATTTTCATAGTATTCAATTTGCCTGATCTTTTTTTCATTTTCTCCTTTTCCTTGAAAAGTAATAATTACCTGTGGTTCACCATTTGCATAATTTCTGAGAACAACATCACGCGTTTTTTCCTTTTTATCACATGCCTCTGTTAAAAACAATAAAGGAAAGATAAGCAACAGCAGATAATATTTATTTGCACGATTTTGGAGAAGCATATTTTTCAATTGTGCGGCCTGTTAAATCTCATTAAATTTGTTTGAAACAAATGAAAACAGCCCGCATTTCTTTTTTAACAAGATTAATTTATAAAAATAAACCAAAGCAACTTAGCTAAAAGTATTTATTATCAGTTTACTTTTGAAAAAGAAAATTGAAATTACTTAAAAGTATTTAGAATGTTTAAAAAGGGCAGCTTTCTGTACAGTATATTTTTTCACAAATGTCCTCGCTGTCATGAGTCGAGCATGTTTGTGGAAGAAAACCCCTATAAGATTTCACGGCTTTTTGAAATGAATAAAACTTGCCCTGTGTGTGGTCAGGATCCCGAGCTTGGAGAAATAGGCTTTTACTGGGGAGCAATGTATATTGGCTATGCGCTAAGTGTGGGTTTGTTATTGATCATGATTGCTGTTGCTCATTTCATTTTTGGACTTAGTGTACTTCATTCAATTATTGTGGTCAGTTTAATTCACTTGATATTAATCCCTTATGAGTTTCGAACAGCTCGAATGATCTGGGTCAATATGTTTGTGAAGTACAATCCAAATTGGAAAAATGAAGCGCCTGTATGGAAAGATTAATTTTTTTGAATGATTGAGCAACTTTTTTATATTCGCTTACGTCTAACATAATACAATCTCATAATCTAAATTTCAAGCCTAATACAAAAATGTTTAAGAAAATTGCCGACCGTTTTATTATAGCTTTTTTAATCTGGGACATCCTGTATTGTGCTTATATGTTGTTTGTTGTTTATCATTTTCCGGGAACTAAAATTGCACTTTTAGATTCGGCTATAAATATCCCTTCCGAATATATGGTTGCCAGGAGGCTTTACGCAATACAGGCTTATGTAATATTAATGGTGTTGTTTGTCTATCTGGGCATGCGCAAACGCATTTGGGATTTTGGAAAACAATTGGTGGATTCCGTTTATTCAGAAAACACAAAAGATGAGATTGCTACATAATTTTTAAGGGTATTTTTATCTCAAGTTGTGCAAGTCTAAGAATACCGTCTCCTCAAAAGTAGTATAGGGAACTCTAAAATTAATTTACTTTACCTGCCCTCTCAATCCCAATTCAATGACTTCCGGTTTTTCAATTTTTCCTGCATTCAGTTGAAAGCGCAAACAAGTTTTGATTTTGTGAAACCCATAATTTCCTGCTGCCCCAGGGTTCATCGCAATTAAATGCCTTTTTTTATCAGGCATCACTTTCAGGATATGCGAGTGTCCGCAGATGAAAATATTGGGTTTGTGCATTTCAATTTGTGGTAAAATACCAGGGGCATATCTACTAGGATAACCCCCAATATGGGTCATAAATATTTTAACTCCTTCCAATTCAAAAATTTGATTTTTAGGAAATTCCAGACGCAATTCCTTTCCATCAATATTGCCGTAAACAGCCCTTAGTATATTCCATTTTTTCAATTGATCTGTTACTTCATTTGTGCCAATATCACCGGCATGCCATACTTCATCTGCTGCTTTTATGTATTTTTCCAGTGCAGGATCAAGAAAGCCATGTGTGTCTGACAAAAGGAGTATTTTTTTCATTCGATTAAAGCTTTAAAGCTGTTGGAAAAAACGTCAAGTCAATTGCATTTTTTGCTTGTTGAAATCCCTGATCAAAAAATAATACCAAATCACACCCACAGCATATAATCCAGCCGTGATAAGGAAAATATTGACATAAGCGAAATCCTGCGCCCGCAAGACCCTGAAAATTTGACCGCTTATAAACCAGCTTCCCGACCAAATACTTGCATTCAATGCACTTACAAGTTCATGATTTTTATCCCCTACATAATACATCGACAGCTCAGAAGTCATTGGCCCGGCCATATTCATTAGCGGTTGTCTAATAATGTAAAAAGTCACGGCAATATATACGGCAAAAGCCATTTCAGTGTACCACTCTGTTGTCGCCATCAACACCAGCGCAAGAATAGAAAGTGTCTGAATAAAAGTAATTGCAATTTCATAGCCATATCTTCTTCTAATATTCGGAATCATAACCATTCCAACAGCAACCAATGCATAGGTAATAGAGCCGAGAATTGAAAATACAGAAGTTCCTATACCATGAACATTAAGAAAAAACAGATTGATAAAGGGAATGGTAAACCCCGCACCTATGGCAATAATAAAAGTGGGAATACATACCATTATTATTCTCCCCCAATCGTGGTGTCCTGCCAGTTTTTTCCAGGGAATGCGTTGGGTCACTTTTTCCTGAATATCAATTTTCAAAATGAAATAAATGGCGGTGTATCCCAAAAAAGAAAAGATCAACAGCAATATTTTTTCATCAAAATACATCGAAACATATTCCAGTAAAAAGGCACTTACAATACCGCAAATGAATATTGAAATACTCCAGGTCTGGAAAAATGCGGTGATTGATTCTGAATGCTTATCAGAGGAAGTATTTAACAACATAAACGGTAGTGCAGTAATTTGTATAAAAGTAAAACCGACACCCCACAATACCATTGCAGCTTTTAGCAGAGTATAATAATGATATTGCGCACTGAAAATAATAATCAGCGCAAAGGTGGGAACCATGACGGTTGCCTACAGGAAAAAGGGCTTTACTTTTTTTCCTTTAATGAAAAAACCCAGCGGAAAAGCAAATAGCATTACTGCTAGAAAACGATAGGATACAAGGTCGGCAATTTGGTAATCCTCCAGGCCAATGGCATCAAAATAATAATTGAGCAGTAGAAAAAAGGATGAATTGATAAACTGTAAAAAGAACTCTGCAATCAACAGATAAACAATATGCCTGTCTAATTTTGTGTAGAAATCTATGTAGTTTTTCAAAACTTGTCCAACTTTTCAGAAACGAAGGCAAATATCTGTTTTTTTTCTGCGGGGTGAAACCAATGAATTGCTTCCTGATTTCTGAACCAGGTCAATTGTCGTTTGGCATATCTTCGGGTATTGCGTTTAATTAATTCTACTGCTTTTTCCTTTGTGGTTTTGGAATCGAAATAATCGAAAAACTCTTGATAACCTACTGTCTGCAATGCATTCAACTTCTTTAAAGGATAAAATGCTTTTGCTTCTTTTTCCAGCCCTGCTTCCAGCATTTGATCCACTCTTTGATTGATGCGCTCATACAAATTTTTGCGCTCCATTTCCAATCCAATTTTTAAAATATCGAAGGAGCGATTAGCACGTTTTTGATTTTTAAACTCCGAAAAAGCCTTATTTGAATGCAGGCAAACTTCAAGTGCGCGAATTACCCGTTGCGGGTTTTGGATTTCACCACTTTTGTAGAATTCAGGGTCTAGCGTTTTTAATTTATTCTGTAAAAATAATAAGCCTTCATTTTCAAGTTGTTCATTCAATTCCTTTCTGATTTCAACCGGAATTTCAGGAAATTCGTCCAGCCCCTCCCACAATGCTTTGATATATAGTCCGGAACCACCTACTGCAATCAGCACATCTTTTTTAAGAAATAGTGCTTCAATTGTTTTTAATGCATCCTTTTCAAATTGCCCTGCGCTGTAATTTTCTTCTACAGAAAGCATATCGATAAAATGGTGTGGTATTTTTTTAAGCTCTTCCGGGCTTGGCTTGGCTGTGCCTATATCCATATTTTGGTAGAATTGACGGGAATCAACTGAAATTATATCAGTATTGAATTTCTGAGCCAGTTCTATGCCAAGGGATGTCTTACCAATAGCAGTAGGGCCAATTATTGAAATCAGAGTTTTAGGCATGCGTCAAAAATAAAGAATAGCTGTGTCAGCTCTACTAACCTGAATTTGATAATTAAAAACTTAGACTCAAACCCGCTTAATAGAAGCGCCCAAAGCGTTCAGTCGCTGATCGATGTTTTGGTAGCCCCTGTCAATTTGATTGATATTGTGAATATGGGAAGTGCCTTTGGCAGAAAGTGCTGCGATCAAAAGTGAAACACCCGCCCTGATATCAGGCGAAGACATGGAAATACCGCGCAGTGGATAGGCTTTATCCAAACCTACAACCGAGGCTCTGTGTGGATCACACAAAATAATCTGCGCCCCCATGTCGATCAATTTATCTACAAAGAACAAGCGGCTTTCAAACATTTTTTGGTGAATCAATACCGTGCCCCTTGCCTGTGTTGCTACCACCAAAACTATACTGAGCAAATCGGGTGTAAAGCCCGGCCAAGGCGCATCTGCAATGGTCATTACCGAGCCATCGATAAAAGTCTGTATTTCGTAGTGCTCTTGCGCAGGAATATGGATATTGTCTTTTTCAATATTGAGCTGAATACCCAATTTGCGGAAAACAGTTGGAATCATGCCCAAGTGTTCCACCTGAACATCCTTTATGGTAATTTCAGAACCGGTCATGGCTGCCAAGCCGATAAAACTCCCAATTTCAATCATATCGGGCAATAGGCGGTGGTCCGTTCCGCCCAATTCGTTTACTCCTTCTATGGTCAATAAATTGGAGCCAATACCAGAGATTTTTGCACCCATTCTATTGAGCATATTGCAGAGCTGTTGCAAATAGGGCTCGCAAGCGGCATTGTAAATAGTTGTTTTGTCCTTTGCCATACTTGCTGCCATCACAATATTGGCAGTTCCGGTAACAGATGCTTCGTCTAAAAGCATATAGGTGCCCTGCATGTTTTTCGCCTCGGCAGAATAGAAATTATCCTCTGGATCGAAAGTGAATTTTGCCCCGAGATTTTCAAAGCCAATAAAGTGGGTATCCAATCGTCTTCTACCGATTTTATCTCCACCCGGACGTGGCATATATGCTTTCTTAAAGCGCGCCAACAATGGCCCTACTATCATGATGGAACCGCGCAATCCACCGCCTTTTTTCTTAAAAGTATTGGATTGCAAATATTTTAGGTCAACATTATCGGCCTGAAAAATATAAGTGTGTTCGTTTTCCTTTTCAATACTGACACCGAGTTCGCCAAGTATTTCAATCAAAAGATTGACATCCCGGATATCGGGAATATTGGAAATTTTTACTTTTTCTTTGGTGAGCAATACGGCACAAATCACTTGTAGGGCTTCATTCTTTGCGCCTTGTGGTGTAATGCTACCGCTTAGTTTTTTACCGCCTTTTACTTCAAAAGTATCCACTATTTCCTGCGATTTCTTTTGTTATTGCTGCGGGGGTTATTGCTTCTTTTCTTGCCAGAGTATGGTTTACGCTTGCTTCTATTGGATTTTGCCAATGTGTCTAAATTGGAATCTTCAGTCAATTCCAATTTATTGCCGGAAAGCTTTTGAATGTCTTCCATTATGATTTGGTCATTCACATTTTCCTTGTTCCAGTTTTGATAAACCAATTTCATGTAATTGCCAATCACTTCTGCAAAAGCCTTTTTCTTTTCCTCATCATCAAATTCCTTGGCTTTTTCTATCAGCGATTCCACATTTTTGCCGTAGTGGCGCAATTTGATTTTGTGCTTTGGATAACCGGGATGTTTTGGTTTGGGCTGATCCTCTAATCTTGGTGGAGCGGGATAGGGTGCGTCATCTACATCCAGTTTGTAGTCCGACATCATGTAGAGGTGATCCCACAATTTGTGTTTGAAATCGTCCACATTTTTCAAGTGCGGATTCATTTGCCCAAGTAAATCTATAATGGCCAGTGCCAATTCTTTTTTCTTTTCGGAATCTTCCATGGTGGTAATGTGCTCAATCATGCGCTGCACATTCCTGCCGTATTCTTTAAAAACCAATTGGTTTCTGGTGGTATTGTATTTCATCTGTTTTAAATTATTGGCTTCAAAGTTAAGCAAAGTTTTTGGAGTGGTATGCCATTGCATGTAAGCAATGTATTGAGATTTGAATGAACCTTTACCTATAAATATCTTTTCGAAGTCCAACAGCAATAACAATTACGATTAGTTGCTTGTCCTTTATTTCATAAATAACACGGTACTTTCCTTTGCGAATTCTATAAGCTGCTCTCCCTTTAAGTTTTTTACAGGATCTTGGTCGAGGATTTTCAGCTAAATGATCAATGGCTTCTATTATTGGATCAGCAATATTATCTGATAGTTTATCCAGTTGCTTTCTGGCTTTTCCAGTAAGCTGTACCTCATATTCAGGCATTACGGGCTTTGCGTTTTTTTATGTATTCTTTTAAAGGAATCCTAGTGCCATCATCTTCTTTTTTGGCCTGGTCATAAACTCTTACATCTTCTAGTTCTTCTAATTCCTCTAATATTTTTTCATATTGGTTCATAGAAAAAACTACTGCTACTTTTTTACCGGAATCATCTTTAATATAATGTGGCTTAGGCAAACTCATAATAATATTTTATGCTGTTTATTACAGGTACAATGCAAAAAAAGGAAAATTAGTTGTTAATATTTTTTTATCCGCTTTAAATAATCTCAAAATACCTTTTCAACTCCCAATCTGTTACGTGCTGCTCAAATTTTTGGCATTCCCACTCCCGTGTGCGCACAAAATGATCGGCAAAAGCTTCACCAAACAAGAGTCCTGGAATTTCCGAGTTTTTCATGGCGGCAGTAGCTTCCTTTAATGTTGCGGGCAATTTCCCCGACCCCATATCTTTGTAGCCATTGCCTACGGTTTCTGGTGAATCGAGTTTTAAGTTTTGTTCAATACCATAAAGGCCGGAAGCCAAACAGGCCGACATCGCCAAATAGGGATTGGTATCTGAACCCACCACTCTGTTTTCCAATCTCGTGGCTTTGGGACCTGCAGGAATGGTGCGCAATGCAACCGTTCGATTGTCCTTGGCCCAGGTCAATGTAGTGGGTGCCCAGGCTCCTTCCACCAATCTTTTATAGCTATTGATGGTAGGCGCAATCATGGGCAAAATATAAGGCAAACAAGCCAATTGACCCGCCATAAAACTTTCCATCAAGGCACTAATGCCTTCGTTTTCTTCATTGTAGAAAAGATTTTGCTCCCCTTTTTCGTCCCAAAGACTTTGATGCACATGACCGCTACAGCCGGGCAATTCCGCATTCCACTTGGCCATAAAGCTTGCCATGATCCCATGCCGGTAAGCGATTTCCTTTACCCCAGTTTTAAACAGCACGGCTCGGTCAGCAGACTCCAGAATTTCACCATAGCGAATGGCCGCTTCATAAACCCCAGGGCCAGTTTCGGTATGCAGGCCTTCCAATGGCACATCGAATTTTTCCATCAAATCAAACAGGTCGTTGAAAAATTCGCTTTTCAAAGAAGATCTCAAAATAGAGTAACCAAACATGCCGGGCGTCATGGGTTTGGGATTTCGGTAATCCTTTTGCTCCAAACTCTGAGGGCTTTCCTCAAAATTGAACCATTCAAACTCTTGTGAAAAAACGGGTTTGTAGCCCATGGAATATGCTTTCTTGCGGACCCTTTTCAGTAAACTGCGCGGACAAGCTGCCCAATCTTCTTCTGCCTCGCGACTGAAATCTGCCAAGAAAAATGGCACATCATTGTCCCAGGGAATATGCCGATAAGTCTGCGGATCGATGCGCGCCTCCACATCGGGGTAGCCGCTGTGCCAGCCCGTAATCTTGGAATTTTCATACAATTCATCATCGGTATCCCAACCGAAAACCACATTGCAAAAGCCAAAGCCTCCTTCCAAAGCCGAAAGGAATTTTTCCTTGTGCATGAATTTTCCGCAAAGAATGCCTTCCAGGTCGCTCACGGCAACTTTCACTTTGTTGTGTTCGCTGTCCTTTATTTTCGAGATGATTTCTTCTAAAGTCATGTGCATTTTTTTATTTGATCATTTAGTCATTTCTTTATTTTTAAAAGCGGTCTGACGGCTTACTTATCTAATTTTTCAATAGGTTTGAATTTGTTCTACATCCTATTAAGAAATCCGTCTGACCGCTATTTTCCAGGTTTTTAAGTTTTCGGAGTGGACTCATTGCTTCTTTCTTTGTATTCTTTACGGATAAATTTAAGTACGATTTTCTTTTTTTAGGATGACCACATAAAAATACAAATATGCCAGTGCCAGCATAATTGCATATACCAGCGCCAATTTGAGATTGTAAACGGTAATGGCAATTAGGGCAATGGTGGCAATAATCAATGCCAGGGCTGGAAAGATTGGGAAAAAAGGCACACGAAAGGGTCTTTCCAAATCGGGTTCGTTTTTACGCAGGGCAAAAAATGCCAACATGGAAACGATGTAAAGCGTCAATGCACCAAAACAAGCGATGGTAATGATTTCACCCGTTTTGCCCGTCAATAAGGCAATGATGCCAATGAGCATATTCACCACCAAAGCATTGGCGGGCGTTTTGGTTTTGGGATGTACCTGCCCCAATTTTTTGGGCACATATCCTACCCTGCCAAACTCAAAAGTGGAGCGACCTGCCGCCAAAATAATACCGTGAAAAGAGGCCACTAATCCGAATAATCCTACGGTAATCAAAAGGTGGTAGAGAAAATGATTTTCACCCACAATTATGGCCAATGCCAGTGGCAAGGGTGAGTCGGACGCCTCGGTACTTCCGGCAGGATAAACGACTGCTTCCCAGCCCGCTACGCCCACCGATGAGGCAAAAGTCAAGAGACACAAAACCACCAAAGTCAATATTGCGGAGCCAAAACCAATCAACACATTGCGCTGTGGATTTTTGGCTTCTTCTGCTACATTGGCCACGCCCTCAATGGCCAAGAAAAACCAAATGGCAAAGGGGATGGCGGCAAATGCGCCTTGAAAACCATTGGGCAGGGCATTGGCTTTTAGGTTTTCAAACTCAAAATGAGGAAGCGTAACGCCCGCAAAAATCAGCAATTCTGCTACCGCCAAAATCGTAATGAGCAATTCAAAAGTAGCTGCCGCTTTTACCCCGGTGATGTTTAAGATTGTAAAAACCAGATAGGCAAATATGGCAATGTAAATGACCGGAATGGCTGGAAAAAAGATATTAAAATAAGCACCAATAGCTGCTGCGATGGCCGGTGGGGCAAAAATGAATTCTATGTTTTGCGCCATGCCCGCCAAAAAACCCATTTTCTTGCCCAGCCCACGATCGGCATAGGCAAAGGCACCTCCGGCTTTAGGAATGGCACAGGCCAGTTCGGTATAGCTAAAAGTAAAACATAGGTACATGACAATGATAAATCCGGTGGCAATGGCAAGGCCTAAAGTACCGCCTTCTGCCAAACCGAGGTTCCAGCCGAAATACATGCCGGAAATCACATATCCCACGCCCAAGCCCCACAACATGATGGGGCCGAGTGTACGTTTTAATTCAGTTTGGGGCACATTGGATTCAGACATGCCCTTAAAATTCCATAAAAATTTGCGGAAAATGGTGGATTGGGGTGAATTAATTGAAAATTTTGGGGATTTGCCACTAAACTTGCCTAACGGCAGTCAGGTGCACGAATAAAACTAGATAATTATTCCTTGAAAACTTTAAGGATACTTTCAGCATGTCCCTTTTGATGGATCCTTATTAAATACACCCCTGTCGAAAATGAAGAAAAATCAATTTGGACTTTTTCAGATTTGCTCACCAAGCTTAGAATTCTCTTTCCATTGAGCGCATAAACTTCAAAGTTTTTTTCTTGCTTATCATCTTCACCTAGATGAATTTCTAAAGTAGATTGAACGGGATTTGGGTAGTAACTAAGGCTTTGATCCTTAGCCCTTTCTTGGATGTTCACAAGTCTTTGGCATTCCGAATCATTTAAGAAGTTCTTGAAATTGCCATATTTCATGCTTCGGTTTTGTTCAGAATATGGTGCATAGATGTAACCACTTATAAAACCAAAAACACTATCATTTGAAAATTTCAGGTATCGGGTAACGGCCAAATCCTTTGGTCTTCTATAATCATCCAAAACATCCCAGGAGTATTTGATAGAGTCGATTAAAGACATGTTTACTATTATTGAATCATTAAGGTCGCCCATTTCTGATGCCGACATTGGCCAAATCCCATTACATTCAACATCTGGAATGTCCCAAATCCTTATTGTATCTCTTATTTCCAATCCGCTTAATACCTCTATTATTTCTAAGTCAATTCCATTGGAATCAACCTGGACAATCTTTCCTGCTATTAGCGCATCTTCGGGATAGGTGTAATTCGAAACGCAAAATGAATTTTGAACATAGGTACAGGGAAAGAGCTGATTTGAAAGGCTCAATAATAGAAAGAGTATTGGCAATAATTTCATTTTATGATTATAAGGAATTTATTATAAAGCAACAAATAATTAATTATTTTAAGTGCGCATTTCTTATGCGTTTGCTATTTGAACATAGGACGGTTATAATCCTCCAACCAGAAGTTTGCTTTTGATGTCAAAACAGAGCTATATCCGGCCAAAACTGATATTTTACCATAGATTTGGCCACTTATAAAAGATGCTCTGCTTTAAATTTTTCAGATATTTTCTAGTGATTTCAATGGTCTATTCAATCGATTTTCCAAAACATATCAACTCTATAAGTGGCCAAATCTAATTTATTTTTGTACATTTGGCCACTTATAAATGCTTTAAATAAGTTTTGAAAAATGCTTGCAGGTAGGGAAAAAGAAGTCAAAAGGCTTGAAAAAGCTTTGAAATCTGATAAAGCGGAATTGATCGCTATTTTCGGCAGAAGAAGAGTTGGGAAAACTTTTTTGATCAGGGAAGTCTATCAATCGCATATACAGTTTGAGCTTACTGGTTTGCACAATGGTCTAATGGCCGATCAGTTGGAAAATTTCCATTTTTCGCTTTCCAATAAACTAGATAGTATTGAAAAACCCAAAAGCTGGCTTCAGGCCTTTGGTCAATTGTCAGAATACATGGATGGCCTTAGTTCAAAAAAGAAGAAAGTTATTTTTATAGATGAATTTCCTTGGTTGGCAACGAGAAAGTCGAAGTTTTTGATGGCATTTGAGCATTTTTGGAACAGCTATGCAGTCAAAAAAAATGACCTAATCGTTGTGATTTGCGGTTCGGCTGCCTCCTATATGGTAAAGAAAATTGTTAGGAATAAAGGCGGTCTGCACAACCGGATTACAGAAAAAATAAGGCTGCTGCCATTCAATTTGTATGAAACCAAATTATTTCTGAAAAGCAAGAAAATTCATTATTCTGATTACGATATCCTTAAAATTTATATGACAATTGGGGGTGTTCCATTTTATCTCGATAAACTTGAAAAAGGCGAAAGTGTTCCTCAGGCAATTGACCGCATGTTTTTTCACAAGGACGCTCCGTTGAGGAATGAGTTTAAGGATGTTTTTGCTTCATTATTTGAAAATCATGAAAGACACAGCGCAGTCATTCGGGCCTTAGCCAATTCAAGGAAAGGAATTAGCAGAAAACAGATATTGAAGAAAACAGGCTTAGTGACAGGCGGAAGATTGACTCAAACACTTGAAGAATTGGAGGAGTCTGGTTTTATAGAAGTATATCATTCATTTGGGAATTTAAAAAAAGATGCCCTGTACAGATTAAACGATGAGTATTCTTTGTTTTATCTCAAATTTATTGAGCAATCAAGGGCCAAAGGCAAGGGAACATGGTTGGCGAAATCCAATGGACAAGCCTATAAATCGTGGTTGGGATTTAGCTTTGAAACCGTTTGCCTAAAACACATAGAAGAAATAAAAAAGGCGCTTGGAATAGCAGCCGTTGATTCTGAAAACCACAGTTGGTCTGACAAAAACGAAGATGAAGGCGCACAAATAGATTTGCTTATAGACAGGGCGGATAATGTAATCAATATTTGTGAAATGAAATTCTACAGCGCAGAATTCACTATCGATAAGAAATATGCCAATGAGCTCAGAAACAAGGTGAATTTATTTAGGGAAAACAGCAATACCCGTAAGAATTTATTCCTTACCATGATTACCACTTATGGATTGAAACAAAACCCCTACAGCTTGGAGCTGGTGCAAAATGAGCTGAAAATGAACGCACTGTTCAAGCCAATAGATTAAGCTATATCCGGCTAAAACTTTCTTGAAAACAGAGATTTAGCCACTTATGGTTTTCAGGAATAAGCATCCATTCACCAAAATCAAGTCAACTAACAAAGAATGGTCTGACGGTATTAAATAATTGCAAAATGCGGTCTGATCATTTTTAAAGCAACTTTGCATCTACATATTAGCAACTATAAATTAGGTAATTCAATTTTTTTTAGCTAATTTTTATACGCAATAAATTTAAAATAAGACACATGAGCAATTCAGAGAAGAAAAAACAAACATCAAACTATGGAATTCCATGGGGCTTTTTAGCGGGAATGGCCGTAGGAGTGGCAACAGGCCTTTACATCAATTCCAAAGCCGGAAAGGAAAAGCGCAGGCAACTCAATGAAAAGATCAGCGACTGGGAGGCCGAGCTAGAAACCAAAATGAAGAACAGTTTTGAAGAGATAAAAAACGATGTGCTTTCGGGTAAAAAGGACAGCAAATCCAAAGCTGACGAAAAATCCCAAAAAGAGAGTAGCAAGGCTAAAGCATAAATCATGAGCAAGAGAAAAGACATTGTTGACATCAGCAGCGAAAGCAAGGAACTACTGCAACGTTACATCCGCAATCGAATGGATGCCTATAAACTGGACATGGCCGAGCGTGTTACAAAAATAAATACCTTCCTGCTCATTGCGTTTTTTTTCACCTTTCTCGGGTATATCGTTTTGTTGTTTCTATCATTGGCCGCTGCCTTGCAAATAGGAGATTTGCTAAACAGTTTGCCCCTGGGTTTTATCATCATGGCCGGAGTTTGGCTATTGATTTTACTGGGCTTGTATGCCTTTAGAAAAAAACTGATAGAGCTGCCTATGCTGCGCTGGATGATTGCTTTAATGTTTCAAAAAAACCAATAAAATGTCTGAAAATTCATTCCCCCCGATACACGAAATAAAAAATTACCAGGATATGAAATTGCAGCGAATGCGTCTGCAATTGGAAAACGAATTTCTGGAAGAAAAACTTTCAGATAATTACGAGCTGGCGAAATACGAACTCAAACCAGCACAGTTGCTGGATACTTATGTACAGCGCAATTTTAATCTGGAAAAATTGTCGGAAGGAGAAGGCTCCTGGTTTCAAACAGCATATCGGGTTTTGAGATTGGTTTTGAAGGCTTTTAGCAAGTAGTTTTAACCCTAAGCAAAATTCAGGGTTAAAGCTTAATATTGATTTTTGGTAAAAAGCAATCAGCTATAAATTTATGAAGACAATAAAAAAAGGAAATTCTATCCACCTTCCTATACTTGTAGAAATTGACGAAGATGGTATGTATATTGTAAGTTGCCCTGTTTTTAAAGCCTGCCATTCCTACGGAAAAACAGTAGATGAAGCGATAGAAAACATTAAAGAAGTTATAGAAATGTGCATGGAAGAAGAAAAACCAAGTAATCTAAATCGCTTTATTGGATTCAGGGAATTAGAATTAATTGCTTAATGTCTGGTTTACCAGTTATATCAGGGAAGAATCTGCTAAAAAAAATTAAAATCCCTTTAATGCCTTGCGGGTTTGCTTGTCGTCAAGGGCAGACTTGACCCGAGATTTTTTCAATAGCACGACCGTGTGCCCCTACTATTGAAAATCTAATAATTCAAAACAGGAGCCAACCACTTTTCGGCTTTTTCCAAATCCCAGCCTTTTCGCTGCGCATAGTCCTCTACCTGATCTTTTCCGATTTTTCCCAATCCAAAATATTTGGCTTCGGGATGCGCCAAGTACCATCCACTCACTGATGCTGCCGGCCACATGGCAAAGCTTTCTGTCAATTGAATACCAACTTTATTTTCAACATCCAGCAAATTCCACAAAGTGCCTTTTTCGGTATGCTCCGGACAAGCGGGATAGCCCGGTGCCGGACGAATACCCCTGTATTTTTCGCGAATCAAATCTTCATTGCTGAGTTGCTCGCTTCCGTCATAGCCCCAGTATTCCTTGCGCACTTTTGAGTGCAGTAATTCTGCCAATGCTTCTGCCAATCGATCGGCCAGTGCTTTTAGTAAAATACTGTTGTAATCATCGTGATCGGCTTTGTATTTTTCCAATTGTGCGTCAATATTCAAGCCTGCCGTAACGGCAAAAGCCCCAATATAATCTGCTTTGCCAGAGTCCTTTGGTGCAATAAAATCCGATAGACAGAAATTGGGTCTTCCGGCAGCCTTTTTATTTTGTTGCCGAAGGAAATGCAATTTTGTTTTAACCTCCTCCCTGTTTTCATCGGCATAAACAATCACATCATCGCCATCGCTATTGGCTGGAAACAATTTAAAAGTAGCCTTTGCAATCAACCATTTTTCATCAATGATTTTTTGCAACATATCCTGTGCATCATCAAAGAGTTTTTTGGCTTCAGTCCCAACGGTTTCATCTTCAAATATTTTAGGATAGCGACCTTTCAATTGCCAGGTTTGGAAAAAAGGCGTCCAGTCGATATAGGCAGCGATTTCCTTTAAGTCAAAATCCTCAAAAACAATTTGCTGCAAATTATCAGGTACATCAATTTGGCTATCTTCCCAATCAATATCCACTCTATTTCCTCTTGCTTTTTCAAGGCTGATATAGTTTTTCGTCTCCTGCTGACTTTTGTGCCGTTCCCGCATCATTTCATATTCCGCTTTCAGTGCTTTTACAAAAGCCTCTTTTTTGTGCGCCAATAGACTCTCAACAACAGTTACGGAACGGGAAGCATCCAGCACATGTACGGTAGGGGCGTT
The DNA here is from genome assembly GCA_040877935.1 of Chitinophagales bacterium. NCBI lineage: Bacteria > Pseudomonadati > Bacteroidota > Chitinophagia > Chitinophagales > Chitinophagales bacterium. The sequence goes on along the minus strand of JBBDNB010000059.1, from coordinate 11,780 downwards.
CAGATAATTCTGTTCAATTTTAACGGCCGTGTGCATTTTTGAAGTAGTGGCTCCGCCTATCAGCAGGGGAATGTCAAAATCTGCTTTTTGCAATTCTTTGGCCAAATGCACCATTTCATCCAAGGATGGCGTGATCAATCCGCTGAGCCCAATGATGTCAACATTGTGTTCTTTGGCGGCTGCCAATATTTTTTCGGGCGGAACCATCACGCCCATGTCAATCACTTCGTAATTATTGCAACCCAAAACTACGCCCACAATATTTTTTCCAATATCGTGCACATCGCCCTTTACGGTGGCCATCAATACTCTACCGGCAGCTTGTCGCTTTTCTGATTTCTCAGCCTCAATAAACGGCAGCAGATAGGCCACGCCTTTTTTCATTACGCGCGCACTCTTTACGACTTGGGGCAAAAACATTTTCCCCGAGCCAAATAAATCACCTACCACATTCATCCCATCCATCAATGGCCCCTCGATTACCTGAATGGGGCGATCGAATTTTTGGCGGGCTTCTTCAATATCAGCTTCTATAAATTCTATAACACCTTTTACCAAAGCGTGTTCCAGGCGTTTTTCCACGCTTTCTTTTCGCCAGGCATCATCTTTTACTTTTACTTTTCCTTCGCTTTTGTAGCTTTCAGCAAAATCCAATAAGCGTTCCGTAGCATCATCCCGTCTATTGAGCAAAACATCCTCAACTCTTTCCAGCAAATCCTTGGGAATATTGTCATACACCTCCAACATAGTTGGATTTACTATGCCCATATCCATTCCCGCTTTTATGGCATGGTACAAAAATGCGGAATGCATGGCTTCGCGCACGGCATTGTTTCCCCTAAAAGAGAATGAAACATTGCTCACGCCACCGCTTACATGCGCACCTGGCAAATTTTCCTTGATCCATTTGGTGGCTTTGAAAAAATCCAAAGCATAATTGTTGTGCTCCTCTATTCCCGTAGCAATGGGAAAAATATTGGGATCAAAAATGATGTCCTGGGCAGGAAATTTTACTTTTTGCGTAAGAATATCATAGCTCTTTTTGCAAATTTCAATTCTGCGCTGGTAAGTATCGGCCTGTCCTTTTTTATCAAAAGCCATGACCACCGTAGCAGCCCCGAATTTTTTAATGAGCGATGCCTGTTCAATGAATTTTTCTTCGCCCTCTTTCATCGAAATAGAATTGACCACTGCTTTTCCCTGTACACATTTCAGTCCCGCTTCTATGATTTCCCACTTGGAAGAATCTATCATAACGGGAATGCGTGAAATATCCGGTTCGGAGGCAATCAGGTTTAGGAATTTGACCATGGCCTCTTTGCCATCGATCATACCCTCGTCCATATTTACGTCCAAAATCTGCGCGCCACCTTCCACTTGATCGAGTGCGACAGTCAGGGCTTCATCAAAATAACCGGCCTTTATCAAGCGCAAAAATTTGCGAGATCCGGTAACATTGGTACGCTCACCAATATTTACAAAATTGGAATCTGGATTTAAAACCAATGGCTCTAATCCGCTTAATTTTAATGGGGAAAATATTTTACTCACGCTGTCAATGCTTTTTCTTCAGGTAATGGTCTGGGTTGGTATTGGGCGGCCAAATCCGCAATGGCTTTGATGTGTTCCGGTGTGGTGCCGCAACAGCCACCAATTATATTTACCAAATTTTCGTCCAGAAATGTTTTGATTTGATTGGCCATCAATTCCGGTGTTTCATCGTATTCGCCAAATTCATTGGGCAATCCGGCATTGGGATGTGCACTCACGAAAAATTCTGAGTTTTTGTCCAGAATTTGCAAATAGGGGCGGAGTTGTTTTGCGCCCAGTGCACAATTCAAGCCCACGCTCAGCAGAGGCACATGCGAAATGGAAATCAAAAAGGCTTCAGTCGTTTGGCCGGATAGCGTTCTGCCGCTTTGGTCGGTAATTGTGCCCGAAACCATAATGGGCAGCTCTTTTCCGCTGTCTTCAAAATATTGCTGAATGGCAAAAAGTGCTGCTTTTGCATTTAGGGTGTCGAACACTGTTTCTACCAATAAAATATCCGCACCGCCTTCTGCCAATCCTTTTATTTGCTCAATATATGCTTCTACCAATTCATCAAAAGTGATGGCCCTAAATCCGGGATCATTCACATCTGGCGAAAGAGAGGCGGTTCTGTTGGTCGGGCCAATGGAACCAGCTACAAATCTCGGTTTGTCAGGATTTTTAGCGGTAAACTCATCTGCTACTTCCCGGGCGATTTTAGCCGATTCGTAATTCAGCTCATAAGCCAAATTTTCCAATTGATAATCTGCTTGCGCAATAGAAGTACTGCTGAAAGTATTGGTCTCCGCAATATCGGCTCCTGATTCAAAATAAGCAGCATGAATGCCTTTGATAATATCCGGCTGGGAAATGGAGAGCAAATCATTATTGCCTTTCAAAGAGGAAGGATGGTCTTTGAATCTTTCTCCCCGAAAATCTTCCTCTTCCAGCTTGTGTCGCTGAATCATTGTTCCCATTGCGCCATCGAGTACGAGTATGCGATTTTTGAGGATTTCTTTAATGTTCATCTGCTTTATTTCCTTTTTAAAATAAAAAAAATCTCTTGCCCGCAATTCAGGAAGAGATTCAACAGATGCTTATCTATTATCTTTCCCGATACTGCGGGATGGAATTGGCACCTTGATTTATTCAGGTTGCCAAGGTTTCACAGGGCCATATCCCTCCACCTTTCTTGATAAAAATTATTCTTAGAACAATTGGGGCAAATGTAAAGTTTAATCTGTTCATTTTCTATTTTCACAGAAATTTTTGATTTATAATGCATTTCTTCGCATTAAAATAAAAGCATGAAGATTACTGAATACCTGAGAAAAAAAGATGGAGATAAAACGCCCGTTTCCTTTGAGTTACTGCCGCCCATGAAGGGGAGGGGAATAGAATCTATATATAATTCACTGGATCGATTGATGGAATTCAATCCGCCTTTTATCAATGTCACCTATCACAGGTCGGAATATATTTACAAAAAAATGCCCGGTGGTTTTTTTAAAAAAGTAATTACGCGCAAAAGACCGGGAACGGTGGGCATTTGTGCGGCCATCATGAATAAATATGGCGTACAGGCTGTGCCACATTTGACTTGTGGTGGTTTTTCAGTGGAAGAAACAGAGGATGCGTTGATCGATTTGCATTTTCTGGGCGTAAAAAATGTGCTGGCCATTCGAGGCGATGCCGCAAAATCGGAAGCGCGATTTACACCTGAAACCGGGGGGCATGCCTATTCTTCTGATTTGGTGAAGCAAATTGCCAATATGAATAAGGGCATTTATTTGGAAGAAGATTTGGCCAATGCCATAGAAACTGATTTTTGCATTGGTGTGGGTGGATATCCTGAAAAGCATTTTGAAGCACCCAATATGAATACCGACCTGAAGCATTTGAAGAAAAAGGTAGAGATGGGTGCCAATTTCATTATGACTCAGATGTTTTTTGACAATGAAAAGTTTTTTGAGTTTGTAAAGGCTTGCAGGGAAATGGACATCAATGTACCGATTATCCCTGGGCTCAAACCCTTGACCAAAAGGCGACAAACAACGGTAATCCCCAGTATTTTCCATGTGGATATTCCAGATGAATTGGAATTGGAAATTGAAAAATGCAAGGACGATAAAGCCGTAGAACAAGTTGGAAAGGAATGGTGTATCAATCAATCAAAGGAATTGGTAAAAGCGGGAATTCCCTGTCTGCATTTTTATACCATGAGCCAAAGCAAAATTGTGAGTGAGATTGTAAGGGAGGCTATGTAAAGTTAATTGTTTGAATTTGGATGAATAGCTACACTCCTAAGACAATAGAAGCATCTATACCCAATTTAATGCTTATTTGTCTTGCCACTTTTAAAGTGGGTTCGCTTTTTCCATTCAGGTACTCGCTTACCCTTGAAGTACTGATTCCAAGAAGTTCGGACAAGCGTTTTTGGTTCAAGCCCATTTCAGCCATGCGTAATTTTATAACATCAGCAAGAGTAGGCTTTTTAACCGGATGATATTTTTCTTCAAAATCTGCTACAAGGTCAGACAATAAGTTTAACTCCACATATCCCTTGGAGTCCTTAGTTTCTATATTGTCAGGGTTTTGCAGTAGCTCTTCCACTCTTTCAACAATGGCCTTGTATTCTTTTTCTGTTTGTATCATTGTTAGATATTTTTGATATCCTTAATCTTGTCATATTTCGAATGCGTGCCTATAAATCGGATATAAACTTTCCTGGCATTGAATGAAATAATGGCAACTAGCCTGTATTTGTTCCCTTTGATATTGAACACAAAACGGTGGTTCCCCACATAATCAACACTATTAAAATCCTGTCTTAAATCATTGATGTTTTCCCAATTCATTGCCTTTACAGTGTGATACCAAAAGTTTAAAGGTGTTTCAGCATCAGCGTGAGATTCTGAAAATTCCTTAATCTTTTTGTAGGTAACAATACGCATGGCTTAAACTTCCAGTAATTTTTATAATGTAAACACAAGATTTAATTCCAAATATCGAAATAAAATTTTAAAAATTGGAATAAATTTAATCGAATTTACAGATATAGGCTTTCAACCGCTGTTCTTTTTTTGCTTTAAATATAATTATGTTGATCTGAGTTTGATAGTTGTGTTTGCAAACCCATCAATACTTCCACCTATTGGCCAATGCCACCAAAGACAACATTACCGGGACTTCAACCAAAACCCCAACTACTGTTACCAAAGCTGCGGGGCTCTGCATTCCAAATAATGCAATGGCTACAGCTACTGCCAGCTCAAAGAAATTGCTTGCGCCAATCATAGAAGCAGGAGCACAAATGGCATGGGAGAGCTTTAGTTTTTTGCCGGCAAACCATACGATAAAAAAGATAAAATAGGTTTGGATAATCAAGGGTACGGCAATCAACACAATGATCAAGGGGTTATTGAGAATATTTGGCCCCTGAAAAGCAAACAACAAAACCAAGGTAAGCAACAAAGCCACAATACTGACGGGCTTAAATTTTGGCAAAAACCGATTTTTGAACCAATCCTCCCCTTTTTTACCAATCAATATTTTATTGGTAATGACACCCGCTACAAGCGGAATCACCACAAAAATCAAAACACTGGAAACCAAGGTGCCGTATGGGATGCTGATATTGGTAATGCCCAGCAAAAACCCCACCAGCGGAACGAATGCCACCAAAATAATCAGGTCGTTGACAGAAACCTGAACCAACGTATAGTTGGGATCTCCATCCGACAAATAAGACCATACAAAAACCATGGCCGTACAAGGTGCCGCGCCCAATATAATAGCTCCGGCAATATACTCTCCAGCCAATTCGGGAGAAATATAAGCCGAATACAAATGCTCAAAAAATATCCAGGCAAAAAACGCCATGCTAAAAGGCTTGATCAACCAATTGACAATCACCGTCAGCACCAAGCCCTTGGGAGATTTGCCCACATCCTTTAAGCTGGAAAAATCTATTTGCAGCATCATGGGATAAATCATCATCCAAATTAAAATGGCAATGGGAATATTTACATTGTAAATTTCAAATTCACTTAGGAAAGCAATGCTGTCCCCTTGAAAACGACCGATTAATATTCCAGCTCCTATGCAGAGTGCTACCCACAGGCTTAGGAATTTCTCAAAAAATGCAATTTCTTTTTTTGAGGGTTTGTCCGGGTGATCCATTAATCATTGATTTTTGAAAAAACATAAAACATTTCACTGGCAATTTGCATAGATCTATCCATGTATTTTTCGCCTTCATTAGGGTTGTTGTCATACACTTTTGGATCTTCATAGCGAATGGGAATGCGCACTTCAGCACCTATAATATAGGGGCAGTTCTCATCTGCATCTGAACAAGTCATAATGGCGGCAAAATTTTTATTGGGATTTGCTGCATCGTCATACAGTTTAGAAAAAGCCATTATGGGCGCAATATGATTGGCACAATAAATTTTGTATTTGGGATTTTCATCCCCAGAACTTTGAACTCTAAAACCCGCTTCTGATATGGCTTCTACAGCCCGCTTGTTGAATTCGGTAATTTCTACACCACCAGAAAAACAAGCCGCATCCACCCCATAATACAGCGCAGCGGTATGCGCCCAGATTTGCGCCATTTGACTTCTTCGGGAATTGTGCGTGCAAATAAAATTGAGCCGAACAGCCTCCTTCTTTTTAATTTTAGCCCGAATAAAATCAATCAAGGGCTGCAGCACCTGCTTTCTGCAATCGTCAATTGCCCTGCCCTGTGTCACAGCAATCTGTTCGGTCAGTTTTGGATAAAATTCCGTTTTAGCTGAAACCATACTCTTTTTTTTAGCAACATCCGCCACCGGGCGAACAACAAGCATCCTTTTGATTGTCGATTACCGTCAACTCCTCATCGGGAATGCCGCATTTGTCCTGTGCCAGGCAGTTGGTTTGTTTGCTCGTCAATTGGAAATTTCCACCTTCAAAGTCCAGCCCGTATTTGCCAATGGTATCCGATTGGTATTCCACCTCTACTTCCAAATCCTTCAAGCCCAAAACCTTTTCAGATAAAGCGATGATTTTGCCCAGTTTTTCGGGCGCCAATCTATGGTCGTAATCACCGGCATTCCAAAGCTGGAAATTGGCCACTTCCTCCTTGCGAACCGTTCCGCCACAATCTATAAAATTTTTGCTCACAATACCCACTTCCGTCACATGAAAATGCTCCGGCACAAGCGAACCGTCAGGCAATTGAAAATTGAGTTTTTCCAGAGATTCCAATTTTGTTTTTACTTCCGATAATTTCATAATTCTTGTTTTTTAAGTTTAAAAATTCAACAGCAACCTTCTGCATTGGGCATATTAAACGCCCCAAAAAGTTGATCGAAAAGCATTCTTATTTCCGTCCATTTTTCGGGGTTGATACAGTAGCACATGGAAGTGCCGGCAATGCTGCCCTGTATCAAACCAATTTCCTTGAGCTCACGCAAATGCTGGCTGATGGTAGATTGCGCCAATCCCAGTTCCTCTACCAAATGCCCGTTGATACAAGTATTGGCATTCAGCAGATACTGGATTATCGCCACCCTGGCCGGATGCGCAAAAGCCTTGGCAGCCAAGGCCAGTTCATTTTGTTCGCTCGTAAATAGATTCGATTTTGTAATGCCCATAGATTAATTCATTGCTATATCGCAATATTACGATTAATAAATCAAAACACAAAACTTCGTTTGCGTCAATCAATTATTTTTTTCTGGGTGTATCCCTGCGGGTCGGGTCGTCCGCTATATCTTTTGGGCTGGAGGCAAAGTGTTGCTGGGCTTTGGAAAGAGCTTCCGCTGGTCGCTTTCCCAAATCCCGCAACACTAAAATTGCCCCCAACCCAAAAGGATGCCGCTACCACCCCTTACACGGGGAAGCGTTTTCAAAATTTCACCCAAGAAAATCATCGGATTCAGGCAAACACGTTTCAAAAATGTCCAGTTTATTTCTAAAAAAACTGGACAAAATGTATATCTTTATTTGTTTTAGATAAGACATGAAAATGACTGTTAACATAGCAAAGAGCATAGATAGGCTACCAAAAGGGTTTGTGTTTACCTATGAAGATTTTATAGATGATGTGAAACAGAAAGAGGCAATCATTAAAGCACTTAATAGGATGGCTGCTTCTGGAAAGATCAAAAAACTCAGCAAGGGTAAATATTACAAACCGGAAAAGACAGCTTTTGGTGAATTGGCACCACCTCAATACCAAGTGGTAAAAGATCTTCTTGAAGAAGATGGAAAGGTCATTGGCTACCTCACAGGTTACAGCATTTACAATCAATTGGGATTAACTACCCAGGTAAGCGACATTATACAAATAGGCAAAAATCAAACGCGACCCAAATTTAAAAGAGGTCAATACACCATTGCATTCATCAAACAGAAAAACACCATTAGCAAAGAAAATATCCCTCCATTGCAATTGTTGGATGCCATTCGCTATGTTAAAAAGATACCTGATGCTAGCGTAATATCTTGCTGCAAAAGATTTTTAGTCCTCATAAAGAATTTTTCTGATAAAGAAATCAATTCCTTGGTGCGTTTAGCTTTAAAATACCCACCTGCTACAAGGGCTTTACTGGGAGCATTATTGGAACAATTACAGAAGAATAAAGCTGCTATTCCGCTTTACAAATCCCTAAACCCAATTACTAAATATAAACTAGCTGGAGCAGAAAAAATCTTATCTACTACCGATAAATGGAATATCATATGAACTTGCATCACGATGTAAAATTGTTTTCCGATACACTGAGAGCTGCATCCCAGCAGATGGATATTAATTTGGTATTTATAGAGAAAGACTACTGGATTACTTTGTTGCTTAGCCGTTTAGCAGAAAGTAATTATATAGAGGAGACTGTTTTTAAAGGTGGTACTTCTTTGTCAAAAGGATACAACCTGATTGAACGCTTTTCTGAAGATGTTGACTTAGCTATTGTGAATAATGGAGGAAAATCTGGAAATGAAATCAAAACGATTATTCGAAAGATAGAGAAAGAAATAACAAAGGAATTGACCGAAATACCCACGGAAGGTATTACCAGTAAAGGATCAAGATTCAGGAAATCGGTTTTTGAATATATAACAACAGAAAAGCACAATGCCAACAATAAGCTCATTGTCGAAATAAACTCCTTCGCCAATCCTTTTCCTTTTCAGGAACGCATCATCAAAAGTATGGTGGGCGATTATTTAGCTCAATCAGGCAATGAAAAATACATAAAGCAATATCAACTGGATCCGATTAAAGTAAATGTGCTAAGCAAGGAACAAACCATGCTGGAGAAATTGGTTGCTCTAGTTCGGTTTTCCTTTGATGTTAATCCCTCAGTGAGCATTTCAGAAAAAATCCGACACTTTTATGACTTATATTTTTTAAGCAAACACCCTGAATGTCAGGAATTCATAGCATCTGATTTATTTAAAAAACAATTTATCAGCCTTCTGAAACACGACAGGGAAATTTTTGATGAGCCCAAAGGTTGGAAAGAAAAATCAATTTCAAAATCGCCTTTGATAACAGATTTCCCAACGCTCTGGAAAAAGATTAAAACACAATATCAGGCAGAACTATCAGCTTTAGCATACCGACCTATTCCTGATGAAAAAGTTGTTGCTAAAGCATTTGTGGATCTAATAAAAAGAATTGGATGAAATTCTTCAATGCACAATTAGCGCAGCAGTTATTGTATAAATACAAAAAACAATATTTATTTCCCTCCTACAAAACCTACATCACAACCCCATGCCGATAATATTTCAATTTGTCGGCAATTTCCAAGCATAAATTCCCTTGATTGTCCAGCCTCAGCATCAATTATTCCTTCAAATGATAAGCTTTGGGCTGAACAAAAGCGCGGATGCCCAAATAGGATAGAGTAAACCCAAGTCCCGATTTTTTTCTGCCTGACCAGGGCACATTGGGGCTTACACGATCGCAGCAATTCCAATAGACAGTTCCGGTATTCAATTGCTCAAATAACTTTTCTGCCCTTTTCTTGTCTTTTGAAAAAACAGCAGCAGTAAGGCCGTAATCTGTATCCTGCATCAATTCTAATGCTTCTTCATCCGATTTTACTTTTTGTATGCCAATTATCGGCCCAAAGGATTCTTCCTGCATAAGCTCCATTTGGTGGTTGACATCGCTCAAAACAGTAGGTTCAAAAAAGTAGCCTTTTTGTTTTATTCTTTCTCCGCCACATTCCAGCTTTGCGCCTTGTTTTATGGCATCTTCTACTTGTGCCCTGAGTACTTGTAGTTGAGGCCTACGCGTTAGAGGTCCCAAAAAAGTATCTTCAGCAGTAGGATCTCCTACTTTATAATTTTTCACACTTTCCACAAAAGCCGACAAAAATTCATCGTAAATTTTTTCATGCACATAGATGCGCTCTACGGCACAGCAGCTTTGACCATTATTATAAAACGCACCAATAGCAGCATTTTCAGCCGCTTCTTTCACATCAGAGACATCATCTGCAACATAAAGCGGGTCTTTTCCGCCCAGTTCAAGTTGTACAGGTACTAGTTTTTCCGCCAGTTTTTCGGCAATATATTTACCTGTTCTGTAAGATCCCGTAAAAAAGTAAGCGTCTATGGGAAGTTCCAGCAATGCTTCTCCAACTGCCCCTCCGCCAATAGCTGTTATAAAAACATCCTCCGGAACTCCTGCTTCCCAAAGCAATTCCTGAAATTTAAGCCCTGTAAGACTGGCAAATTCAGATGGTTTGTAAAGTACTGCATTTCCACTTACCAGCGCATATAGAAACACATTATACCCCACATTGTAGGGGAAATTCCAGGCGGATATATTGGCAATTACACCCAATGCCTCATAGCGAATGCTTTCTTCCATTCCATTTTCAGAGGAAATTACTTCAGGTGCCAGCCATTTTTCGGCATTGGCTTTCAGATGTGTAATTCTATTGAGCGACCCCATCACCTCTCCTTTGGCTTGGGCAAGTGGTTTTCCCGTTTCAGAGGAAAGAATTCTTGCAAGGTCATCGGCCTGTTGTTTTACCAGGTCTCCAAATTTGACAATGGTATCCAGGCGATCTTTTACCGGAAGTGCAGCCCATTTTTTCCGCCCTTTTTGGAGCTTTTCGTATTTGATTTTAACACTTGAAGCATCGTCTTCTTTCAGTTCAGTAATAACGGCTTCTGTTGCAGGATTTATAATTTTCATACTATTCAGGATTTTAAGTTTTCTCTTACATGCTCTAAAAAATGGCTGTACAAAATGTCTGCATCTACAACATTTTCTCCCAGACTTGGTGAAAACTCAGGATGCCATTGTACCCCCATTATTTTTCCGGCTTTGGCTTTTTTATAGCCCCCGGCTTCTATTATTCCGTCTTTAGGACTGACAGCCAAAACTTCCAGGTCATCTGCCAGTTTTTTTACCGATTGATGGTGTACAGTATTAATCAAATTTCTACTATCATATTTGTGGATTTCTGCCAGTATTTTACCGGGAACCCATTCCACTTCATGGCTGATTTTGTCGTACAATTCTGCATTTCTGTGCTCAATACAGCCTTCCTTTTGAGTAAAAATATCCTGATAAAGTGTGCCGCCCAAATAGGCATTAAGCAACTGAAATCCGCGGCATATTCCCAATATCGGTTTTCCTGACTGAAAGGCAAAATCCATAATTTTAAATTCATACTTATCTCGATAAATATCGCCTTTCCAACGGCCAATTGGTTTTTCCCCATAGCTTTCAGGTGCCAGATCAGTACCACCCTGAAAAAGAAAACCATCCATTTCCTGTAGATATTCTTTTTGCAAATCTTCAGCTACATCGGGAATCATAACAGGCAAAACTCCGGATCGTGAAAGATAACGCATCATATCATTTTCTACATAGCTCAAATATTTTGGAGCAAAAACAATGCGGTCTTTCCTTTCATATTCAAAGGCAGCGGTAACTCCTATTTTTATCATCTGAAATTGATTGATTATTGACTGGATCCAAAACATCAAAAATACACTGCATGCAGGAGTATTTATGATGAAAACTGATTTTTTACTGAAATCTTAACTACTCTGTTAAATCTTTATTGAAAAAACACGTGCACATGCATCTAATTTGAAGAAAAAAACAACTTCCAAAATGTCCATTAGGGACAAACGTCTACTTTTCAGCCTCCATTTTGTCCATTACTCCTATATTTAGTGTCTGGTCGAGACCTCCAATCACTATACTATCATTGGATTTCTGTTAATAA
>JBBDNB010000058.1 GCA_040877935.1 Chitinophagales bacterium | reverse complement strand
CTTCTATTTTGGCCTTTACAATATTGCTTTTTATTCTTTTGAAATTAGACAGCGACCGATTGGCAGTATTGAGGTGATGGGTTTATTTTTTATTGCGCTTGTCCATATTCTGTAACTCAACATCAAGTTCCCCTACAATTTTAAATTCGGTTCTCCTGTTTTTCTGATGGCAGGGACAATCGCCTTCTCCTTCTTCGGGGCATTCCTCTAGTTCTGCACAATCTTCTCGTAAAAGTTGGCTTTCACCATATCCGCGTGCCAGTACACGACCAATACTTATTCCTTTATCAATGAGGTATTGCACACAGTTTTCAGCCCTTTTTTGAGAAAGGCGATAATTGTATGATTCTGTACCACGGATATCAGTATGTGAGCCTATTTCTACAATAATCCCCGGATTGTCAATCATTACATGATAGAGTGTATCCAGCGTTTTTTTGGAGCTTTCTCTCATTTGCCATTTGTCATAGTCGTAATATATGTTTTTGAGTGCATAGGCTTTGTCTTTCTCAAATCGTTTCAGATAAATATCTACCTGAAATGTATCTGAACTTTCAGCATTAATTGTGTTGAAATCTAAAGAGGTACTTAGAAAACCTTCTCTGGATGCAACTATGGTGTATTTACTGTCTGCGGTGATTTCAAAAAAATAGGGGAAACCATTTTCAATAGTGTCAGCAGCCAATACTGTTTCAGTATTACTTTCCGGAATGGTATCCTTAACAAGGAGTTCAATGCGCGCTTGATTGATTATTTTCTTTTTAGTTGCACCTTCTTCAAAGACAAAACCTTTTACATACCGTACTTTATCATCAAAGTATTCAAACTCGAAGATGTCATCACAACAAGTAGCATTCATTATAGAAATAACTCCAGGCCTGTTTGAGACCAGATATCCTGTGCTTCTGTCGTGTTCATTTAACCGATAATACATTTCATCGGTGGTGGAATTTACCGGATAGCCAATATTTTTGGGATCATTCCAACGAAAGCCCTCGCCCTTCGATAGAAACACATCATAACCTCCCATACCCGCATGACCATTAGAACTAAAATATAAAGTCTCTGTTTGCTCATCAAAGAAAGGCGTAGCCTCATCTCTGTCTGTATTTATTCTTCCGCCTGCATTTTGCACTTCACCGTACTCCCCATTGCTTTTGATTTCGCTGAACCAAATATCTTTTCCGCCTTCACCACCAAGCCGATCGGAAATAAAGTAAAGGATTTCTTTTCCGCTTTTGTGTTTAGCGATATATGGTTGTGTGCTATTGCTGTTTCCCGGGTTAATTTGATCAGGCAGTGCCCTTGCAGTTGTCCATTCCCCTCTGAATAATTTGGATTCAAAAATGCTGCAAATGGTTTTCCCGGTAAAACTTTCATAGCATTTTGTGAAATAAAATCTTTTGCGGTCCGGAGAAAGGTTGCCATTGGATGTATGTACCTCTTCTTCTTGAAACAGTGGAAAAATTTCCGGTTTTAGATATTTACCATCTTTTTTTTGCGCCTCATAAAATTTAATGTAATAATCAATCTCTTCAGCTTGATCTTCAATCACTATAACCGAGTCTGAGGGCAAACTTGCAAATACCAATGTGCTGTCATCCCATAAAAATGGAGATATTTCAGTATAGGGAGAATTGATAGTAGAATCCAAATGTGTGATTTCAATACTTAATGGTTTTTTCTTGAGTTCTTCAGCAAGGGCACAACCTTCAATTTCGGTTTTTGCCCACTTTCTGTATTTTGCTGAGAAGTCACCGCTTGGCTTTTTATAAAATTGTTCGAAGTATTTTATTGCAGCCTCGCAATTGTCGTTCATTTTAAGCATCAGGCCTGCATAGTATGTGCTCAGTGGGTAATCTTTTGCATTGAGGCTATCGGCTTTTAAGTACCAAATGGCAGCATTTTCATAATCTCTGGCAAATCTATAGGTATTGGCCATTTCAAAAACGAGATCAACTCTTTCAGGAGCGTATTTCAATATTTTTTTAAAAATATCAGCAGCCGTATAAATATCCCCTGTTTTTAAATTGCGATTGGCATCCCTGATTTCTCTTCTAATATTAAACGGTGCTTCTTCAGGTTCACTCAGTGTATCATTGGTGCTGTCCTGAGCGATAATATTAAAACAACAACTCAGTAGAATAAAATGTAAACACAGGATTGATTTTAACATAGTTCCGAAGTTAAGCCAAATACAGCTTTTCCCAATATTGTTGAAGGTATTTTAAAACGCAATGGGTTAATAACAGTGTATAAATCATTGCGAAAAATAAAAAAGGATAAATTTGTCCGAAATAGAAAAATGTGTATCTTTGACAGGCTTGTATATGAACAACATTCTATTTCAAGATACAATTGAGACAGAATATGATTTTGAGAAAAAGTATTTCTACAATGAGATTTACATTAAAGGTAAATATAATTGTTATGAAATTAGTATTTATTACTAATATTTTAAATTTATAATTAACGAGTTGAATTTAAATTCATGCACAACAAATGGCTTTTAGTGGCACTTTTTAACTTCCTGATGGCTGCTTTAATGGGGCTTTTGCTTCGTTTTGCATTTGTGTGGGAAATTTCCTGGTTGGATTACAGAAATATGATGCATGGCCATTCGCATATCGCTATGCTCGGTTGGGTTTATTTGGCTCTATTTGCGCTATTCACACACTTTTTTATCCCGGCTAAAAAAAGTGCCAAAGCTTTTTATTCCTACCTGTTTTGGTTTACTCAATTCACAGTGCTGGGGATGATGATCAGCTTTCCAATTCAGGGCTATGGAGCTGTATCTATCTCATTTTCCGCCCTGCATATTTTAGCAAGTTATTTGTTTGCCTTTAAGATTTGGAAAGACCTGAATGCACAAAGTAGTCAACTCCGGCTTTTGATAAAGAGCAGCCTGATCTTTATGCTTGTTTCTACACTTGGAATATGGGCAATGGGGTCTATAGTGGCAAACAACTTGCAAAGTTCCGAACTGTATCTTTTAGCAGTACAGTTTTACCTGCATTTTCAGTTCAATGGTTGGTTTGCATTGGCTGCAGTAGCATTGATCATTTATCAGCTAAATCTTTGGGGCTTTCATTTCGAGCAAAAGCACTTGCTTCGGTTTTTTGTGCTTTATGTTTTAGCACTTTTCCTCACTTTCTTTCATGTATTGGATTGGGCTTATGGTGAAACTTATATGTATGCTCTCAATACCGCAGGAGTAATACTCCAGTTGGGTGCTTTTTTACAATTAGTAATGCCCAATAGAAAACAACTGATGAATGTATTGGGCAAACAATCAGGATGGGAGCAACTTTTAATTGGTTTTGGTCTGATGTCATTAGCCGCTAAAGTTATATTTCAAGCAATTTTGATTTTTCCTGAAGTTTCAATAATTTCTACTGTAATCAGAAATTTTATGATCGGCTATATTCATTTAACCATGCTGGGCTTTATTACAGGTTGCTTGTTTTTAATGCTTTACAAACATTACAGAAAACAGGTGAGTCAGCTGGGAATACTGTTCTTTATTATAGGTTTTATCAGCACAGAAGCTATATTATTTACCCAAGGTATATTTTATTGGCAAACCTGGGGGATGCTGCCTTTTTACCATGAGGCAATAGCTTTAGCATCAGTACTGCTACCGCTTGGTATTGTTTTGTTTATGAAAAATAGCATATCATATCAAATTAGCTCAGATAAAATTTATGTAAGTACATAATAAAATCTTATTTTATAATCCAAACAAAATCAAAAGCCATGAAAAATTTAAAATTATCAGTATTCTTAATCGCTACAATTGCTTTATGCTCCTGTGGTTCTGAAGGCGAATCGGAGCGCAAAACAGCCAAAGACTTTCAGCGTGAAGTAGAAAAAAAGGAAGTCCCGGAATCTATTAAAGAAGGAAAAGGCATAGGTGAGATAAAACAAGTTGAGCTCACTGATGAATTGGATGAAGCTATGATAAAAGTTGGAAAGTCTATTTATGATATGAAATGTGCTTCTTGTCATAAATTGACAGATCAGAGAGTTGTAGGTCCGGGTTTTCAGGGTATTACCAACAGGAGGAAACCGGAGTGGATCATGAATATGATTACCAATGTGGATGTAATGCTTGAGAAAGACCCCACAGCACAAGCTCTATTGGAGGAATGTTTGACACGTATGCCCAATCAGAATGTATCTGTAGGTGATGCACGGCAAATTCTGGAGTTTTTTAGAAAAAATGATTTAGAAATGGCCGGTGAAAAAGACAAGGCTATTTAAATAATAATGTTGTAAAAATCACATAAACACTAAAACCAAAACTAAAATATTATGGACACTAAAAAAATGATTAATTATGGACTATGGATGCTGCTATTGCCAGTGTTCATGAGCTCCTGCGAACAGAAAGACACCAAAAAGGTGATTGAAGGAAATGCAGCACAGCAAGTATATGTTGAGCCTGGAGAATACGATGAATTTTACGCCTTTATGTCCGGTGGATTTAGTGGGCAAATTACTGCTTATGGCCTTCCTTCTGGCCGTTTGTTAAGAGAGATTCCAGTATTCTCGCAATATCCCGAAAATGGATATGGCTATAGCGAGGAAACCAAACCTATGTTCAATACCTCTTATGGTTTTGTGCCCTGGGATGATTCACACCATATTGAGCTGTCGCAAACAAAAGGTGAGTTTGATGGAAGGTGGCTTTTTGTTAATGGAAACAATACGCCACGGATTGCAAGAATTGATTTAACTACTTTTGAAACAGTAGAAATTCTCGAAATCCCTGATGTTGCTGGACTGCACTGCGCGCCATTTATCACTGAAAATTCCGAATACTTGGTTTCAGGCACACGTTTTAGTGTTCCAATTCCGCAAAAGGATGTTCCAATTGAAACATACAAAGAGAATTTCAAAGGCTTAATCAACTATGTTTCAGTTGATCCTGAACACGGACATATGGAATTGGCCTTTCAAATTGAAATGCCGGGCTTTAATTATGATCTTGCCAGAAATGGTAAAGCTGTTTCTCATGGCTGGAGCTTTTTAACGACTTACAATTCAGAACAGGCACACTCGCTTTTAGAAGTGAATGCTTCTCAGAAAGACAAAGACCTGATGGCCATTATCAACTGGAAAAAAGCCGAGCAGTATATGGAAGAAGGTAGATTTACAGAGCGCCAAACTTCTTATTTCCACAACTTGATGGATGAAAGTTCTGGCATTGTTGAATCTGAGGAAAAAACACTCACAAAAATTCTTAATCCAAAGGATTGTCCCGATATGGTGTATTTTATTCCTGTGCCAAAATCACCTCACGGCTGTGATGTAGATCCATCAGGTGAGTACATAGTGGGCAATGGAAAATTATCTGCAGACATGTCCGTGTATTCTTTCAGCAAGATTCAGAAAGCCATTGAAGAAGAAAATTTTGATGGTGAAATTGATGGTATTCCAATTATCAATTATGAAGCCGGACTGCACGGTATTCTTAAAAAACCGGGTTTAGGGCCATTGCATACAGAATTTGATGACAAAGGAAATGCTTACACTACTTTCTTTATCTCATCTGAAGTGGTGAAATGGGATGTTGAAACCAAAGAGATTTTAGACAGACATGCAACTTATTATTCACCTGGTCACCTGGTAATTCCCGGTGGTGAAACACGCAAGCCGGATGGCAAATACCTCGTAGCAATGAACAAAATTACCAAAGACCGCTACCTTCCGACTGGCCCTGAATTGGCACACTCTGCACAATTGTTTGATATAAGTGGCGACAAAATGAAGTTAATTCTTGATTTTCCGACCAAAGGGGAGCCACATTATGCACAGGCAATAAAGGCAGATAAAATAATGCCCAATTCCAAGAAATTCTACAATATTGAGGACAATACACACCCACATGCCACTTTGGGCGAAGGCAAAACCAGGGTTGAACGAGATGGCAATGATGTACATGTGTATATGACGGCCATGAGAAGCCACCTTGCACCAGACAATATTGAAGGTTTTAAAGTGGGCGATAAAGTATATTTCCACTTGACCAACCTGGAGCAAGACTGGGATGTGCCTCACGGTTTTGCCATGCAGGGCGCTACAAATGCTGAACTTTTGGTAATGCCGGGCCAAACAAA
Source organism: Chitinophagales bacterium (assembly GCA_040877935.1). Lineage (NCBI taxonomy): Bacteria > Pseudomonadati > Bacteroidota > Chitinophagia > Chitinophagales > Chitinophagales bacterium. The sequence continues at coordinate 42,481 of JBBDNB010000058.1, read as the reverse complement.
AACACTCCTATGGGAGCCTAAAAAAGTTGGTGTTTTTGCATTCTACTGTACAGATTTCTGCTCTGCTTTGCACCAGGAAATGTCAGGTTATGCAAGGGTTTCTCCAAAAGGTTCTGATGTGAAATTAAAGTGGGGTTTGAATGAAGAACTCAGAAGTGGCCAACAGGCTGCCAATGAATTTTACGATCAGGCCAGGGCTAATGCTAATGCAACAGCTTCTAATAATTAATTAAACCAGGGTGCTGCCATTCTACTATTTAATGGCAGCACTCCATATTTCTCAATCTTATTATGAAGATTTTTACGAGTGCCCGAATCATTATGCTCTTATCTCTATTATGCCTCGGTACAGTATTCCTTTTTCCGCTATGGCAAATAACTTTAGAGGCAGCCCAGTTTCCTGGTGGTTTGCAACTGCACATATGGATCAATAAAATTTCAGGCAATGAGAAAAACATTGTGCAAAATGTCAATATCCTGAACCATTATATTGGAATGCAGGCCATACATCCCGATTCTATTCCCGAGCTGAAGTACTTTCCTATTGTCACCTATATTATGTTGGCTTTGGGAGCTATAGCTATTTGGCTAAATAAAGCCTGGGCTTATCTAACATGGTTTATTGTTATGTCTATATTGGGTATTTTGGGCATCTATGATTTTTACCTTTGGCTTTATGATTATGGACATAATCTTGATCCAACAGCACCAATCAAAATTGAAGGAATGACATACATGCCACCGCTTTTTGGCGAAAAAGATTTGCTCAATTTTTATGTAAAATCTTATCCGCATTGGGGAGGAGTAATGCTTGGAGTATCTATTATTATTTCCGGGCTTGCATTTTTAAAACAAAGGGCTAGTAAAAGCAAAAGAAAATTCAATGCTTAATTTGACAGAATGATACATTCCATTAATGTTTTTCTTGGATTTTCACTCTTATTTGCACTGGTTTCTTGTACACCAAAACCAGAACCCATAAATTTTGGAAAAGATAATTGTGTTTATTGTAAAATGGGCATTGTAGATCCCAAATATGGTGCTGAGTTGGTTTCAGAAAAGGGAAAGGTCTATAAGTTTGATGCAATAGAATGCATGCTGCCTTTTATGCATGAGAACACCAATGAAAGCTATACATTGTTTCTGGCAGTGAGCTATGATCAACCAACACAATTGTTTCCGGTTGACAGCTTGTATTTTGTGAAATCTGAAAAATACAAAAGCCCAATGGGTGCCAATATTGCTGCATTTGTTTCAAAAAAAAATGCTGTGAAAGAACCACTTAAAATTATGAATTGGGAACAGTTAAAAGATGAATTAAACCCTCAACCATAATACAAGAATGCAGCACAAGTTTTTTTTTAGTTTAATATTGCTTATAGTTTCTGTAAGCTCATTAAATGCCAAAACCTGGCATGTGAAACCCAATTCTGAGTTATCGGAAATTAAAAAAGCATTAAAACTTACCAATGCCTATGATACTTTGTTTATCCATAAAGGAATTTACTACGAAAATTTAATAGAGGTCAAAAAACCGCTGGTGATTATTGGACATGAAACCCCTGTGATAGACAGTCAGGGAGGTGATGAAATTTTGATTGTCGCTTCTGATAATGTAAGTATCAGCGGCTTGACACTTAAAAATATTGGCCCCAGTTTTATAAAAGACAGGGCAGCTATTCGATTATTAGAAGTTCGGGATGTTGTAATCAAAAACAACTTCTTGCAAAATACCTTTTTTGGGATTTACCTGCAAAACTCAAGTCATTGTAAGGTGATTTCCAATACTATAATCGGAAATGCAAAAGAAGAGATCAATGCTGGAAATGCCATCCATATTTGGAAAGGCAATAATATTGAAGTGCTGGACAATCATGTGAGCCAGCACAGGGACGGCATTTATTTTGAATTTGTAGATCAAAGCCTTATCAAGGGAAATACCAGCCTGAATAATATGCGCTACGGACTACATTTTATGTTCTCCAATTATGACATTTATGAAGACAATATATTTAGACATAATGGTTCAGGAGTCGCGGTGATGTTCAGCAAACACATTAAAATGCTGGGCAATCATTTTATTGACAACTGGGGCGGAGCTTCTTATGGTATTCTGCTAAAAGAAATAAGTGATGGCCTGATGAAAGGGAATACTTTTGAGCGCAATACTGTGGGTGTTTATGCAGAAGGAGCCAACCGTATTAAGATTATTGAAAATGAATTTTTAAATAACGGCAAAGCTCTGGATATTAAAGGGAATTGCCTGGACAATGAAATCTTATCTAATAATTTTATAGGCAATACTTTTGAAGTTCTAACCAATTCAAAATCCAATCTGAATCATTTCGAAGGAAATTACTGGGGGCAATACAAAGGTTATGATCTGGATAAAGATGGAGTTGGGGATGTGCCGCACCGTCCTGTTAATTTATTTGCCCTGATCACAGATAAAATTCCTGCTGCCAGTATATTATTACACAGCTTTCTGGTTACAAGTATGGAAATGGCAGAGCGATTATTTCCGCAGATGATTCCCGAACATTTAATAGATGAAAAGCCACAAATAAAGCCATTAGCGCATGATTGATTTCAGGGGAATAAATAAAAAATTCGGGAAGCAGCATGTATTGCAAGATATTGATCTGCAATTTGAATTAGGGCAGGGACTAGCTTTAATAGGCCCGAATGGTTCCGGTAAAACTACATTGATTAAAATTTTACTGGGACTTGTTGTGCCAGATTCAGGAGATGTCATTTTTGATGGTAAATCCATAATGAATCAATCTACCTATCGGCAGCAAATTGGTTACATGCCCCAGATCAGTCGCTTCCCCGACAACATGAAAGTTGGTCAGCTTTTCAAAATGATGAAAAATATAAGGGCTGATCTTGCTCCTCAAAATTATGATTCAGAGCTTTTTGATGCTTTTGAAATTGATAAAATGAAATCTAAAAGACTGAATATTTTGTCCGGAGGTATGCGCCAAAAAGTAAGTGCTGCACTGGCTTTTTTGTTCAACCCAAAAGTGCTTGTTTTAGATGAGCCTACTGCTGGATTGGATCCCGTTTCTAATGAATTGCTCAAGAAAAAGCTCAGACAATCTATTGAACAGGAAAAACTGGTTTTGATTACTTCGCATATTTTAAATGATCTGGACGAAATCACTACTCATGTAACCTATTTGATGGAAGGAAAAACCCATTTTTATAAAAGCTTGGAACAGCTAAAAATTGAAACTTCCGAAAATCGCCTAAACCGAATTATTGCTCAAATACTCAATAAGGAAAGTACCCATGTTTAAAATTACAAGGTTTATTGTTCAGGATCTTTTGCGAAATTGGATTGTCTTTTTGTACATGTTGTTTCTGTTAATCTTGTCTTTCGGTTTTTTTATGTTGGAAGGCCAGGCCGATAAAGCGCTTTTGGGTTTGCTCAGTTTAAGTTTATTGGTAGTGCCAATGATTACAATAGTTTTCTCTACCATTTACTACTACAATATGTATGAGTTTATTGTGCTGATTTTGGCTCAGCCGCTTAAACGCAAAACCATTTTAGCGAGCATATATTTCGGTCTTTGTATTGCTTTCGGTACAGCAGTAATTGTAGGTTTGGGACTGCCCTTGCTGATTATGAATGGATCAACGGCAGCACTTATGTTGTTGTTGGTTAACCTGTTATTGACTTTTATTTTTATCGCTCTTGCTTTAATGGCAGGTATTGTGACTCGCGACAAGGCAAAAGGAATGGGGCTTTCGTTATTGTTCTGGGTCTATTTCGCACTGATTTTTGATGGCCTGGTTTTAATGATGATGTATAATTTCAGCGATTATCCGATAGAAAAAATTGTATTGTACATCACGCTGCTCAATCCTGTTGACCTGGGGCGGATACTTGTGCTTATGCAAACACATGCGGCAGCCTTAATGGGATACAGCGGTGCTGTTTTCAATCAATTTTTTACACAGACCTGGGGCATTGTTTTGGCTTTTGTTGTATTGTTGCTTTGGGGTGTTTTGCCTGTTTTATTTGCTTTCAGATTGTTTCAAAAGAAAGATTTATAGAAGTATCTCCAATAAAATAAGCCCTGACTGAATTTGATCCTGTCAGGGCTTAATATTTTTCAAATCAAATATTGATTAAAATCTGGGGCAGAATAAAGTTTTATTCTTTTTACTCCAGCTGCCGATATGCATTAAAGAAACTTCAAACCCACCTCTTGAATTTGATGCTGCGGTAAGTTCAGAGAAATTCAGATCGTAACTGAATCCTATTGTAAAACTTGAATAATCAACTCTAGTTGCTAAAACCAAAGCTTCACTGGCAATGGCTTTTTCTTCACCACCTACCATTCTGTAGTAAGGGCCTACATAAAATGCATTGCCACCAGGCTCAGCACTATTAAAGAATATTTTGAAATAGGTACCGAGCATGGTTTCTATTGCCGGACCTTGATTCATAAATAATACACTCGGCAATAAATCCAATTGATTACCCAATGGCAATTGAACTCCGGCATTGAAGTTGATTTTCATATAAAGCCTGGAATCCTCTCCATCATAAAAAGACATATTAGGACGATTCAAATGATTTACTGAAACTCCTGCGTAGTAGTTTCTTCGCTTGTCTTTGATATAATACCAAAATACACCAACTCCCAGATCGAAGAATGTGAAATTTTCACCTAAAACTTCACCACTGTTGAGCAGGGGATTATATCCCTCACCATCAAACTGATTGCCAAATCTAAGACTTTGGTAATTTACACTTCGCTGTCCTACACCACCTATAAATCCAGCTGTAAGAAAGTTATTGGCCTGGTAATTCAGTGACTTGATATATGACACCGAAATATTTCCCTGATTGGTGCCAAAATCTCCTGCACCTGCACGGTCATTAATAAACATTAGTCCTGCACCTACAGCATCATTTTTACCTACTTGAAAGCGAAAATCAGCCGATGCGCCAAATGTGCGGAACATTGGTGTACTTTCATCTTTCAGTACACTTTGCCATTGGCTTCTGTACAGTGCATTCACCCTGTAATTACCGCTATAAACTCCTGTCATTGCAGGGTTCAGGTAAATTGGCATCATCGAATACTGCGAAAAATGCGGATCTTGAGCTTTTAATCCAAGCACAGTTAAAACAGCAAAAAATAGAACAACAAATTTTTTATTCCTCATGATTTTATTTTGAGAGACAAAAGTTAAGAAATTATTTTATCAAAGTAACACTTCCTTTGATGGATTTTTTCTGTCCATCAAGGTAAAAAACATCCAAGTAGTAAATATACACATCTGGCGGCATAATTTCACCTTTAAATCTACCATCCCAGCTTTCATCTACATCCTTTGTCTGGAAAATCTTTTCTCCCCAGCGATCATAAATGCGGAAATCAATGCTTTGCAATGAAACACCGTAAACCCTTAGTTCGTCATTTATTTCATCACCATTAGGGCTGAAAGCATTTGGAACGTACAAAATTAAGTTATTTTCAACATTTACGGTAATTTGATCAGTATATGGACAATCGTTTTCATCAAAAACAGTAAGTTCATAAACTGTAGTTACTGTTGGGCTTGCTGCTGGATTTTGGCAAGTGTCGCAACTCAAGGTAGCAGCAGGTGACCAAGAATATCTAATAGTCCTGCCATTGGGGTCAACAATTGGTTGAAGTATAGTATCCTCTGAGAGCGTAATATCTACTTCATCAGGATCAAAAGATAGAAAAACTGAATCGGGGGCTTCAACTGTTATTATCGTATCAACACTGCAATCCCTGGCATCTGTTATTTCAACAGTGTAATCTCCTGATGCCAAGCTGTTAAAACTACCCAGATCGTTTTGTGTAATACCAATATTATACGAATAACTTCCGGTACCGCCACTTGCTGAAACAAAAATTGCTCCATCAGAGGACCAGGGGCAATTGGTGGGTGTAGGATATATATCGTCAATTACCATTGGTTCTGCTTCTTCAATTTCAATATTATTCAATGAGTCAACACAGCCATTATTGTCGGTAATGGTTACACTGTAATCTCCTGCACTTTGCGCATGAAGAAATGAATTAGTGGAACTATCACTCCACAGATATGTGTAGGGTGGAGTGCCATTGCTCACATAAAGTTCAATCTGTCCATCTTCATTACCACTACAGCTCACATCTTGTATTACAACTTCGATATCCATTGGGCTTGGTTCATACACATCAACAGTATCATAAGCTTCACAGCCCTGATCGTCTGTTACAGTCACAAAATAAGTTCCTGCATTCAGGTCTGTATTTACAGAATCCGTCTCTCCATCATCCCACAAATAGGAGAATGGAGCAGTACCGCCAGAGTCAACACTAACTTCTACGCTTGCGTCTGCACCACCATTACAGGATACAGAATCCGCACTGATGTCTAAAACTATAGGGGCAGGTGCACCAATTACGGTATCTTTGGTTTGGACACAGTTATTGGTATCTGTGACCTCCACTGTTACAGGGCCGGCAGGCAGTTGGCTGGTATATGCACCGCTTATGGGAGGAGTCGTTAACCATACAAAAGTGTAATTGATGGTGTCAAGTCCCACACCTGCAAGTCCAACTCCATCTTCAGAATTGAAGCAAGAGACATCCTGGGTAAGCATGTTGATCTGGAATGAGTCCTGTTCTGGTACCATTACAGAACCATCTACACTACAGTTATTGGAATCAGATACACTAAAGAAATATATGCCCCCTTCAAGACCCGTTGCCTCAGCAGTTGTTTGACTGTCAGGGTCAGACCACAAATATTCATAAGGGGGATTACCACCTCCAGTCACAAAAATTTCTGCTGAACCATCATTTCCCTGGTAACAACTTACACTGGTTGAATCTGTTGTAAAAGTAATACCCGCAGGTTGGTTGATATCAAATGTGTCGTATATTACACAGCCACTGGCATCCATAATTTCTAATTCATAGCGGCCGGTATCCAATCCTGCTATAAAGGATGAATCTTCAAATGGAAAATCATTCCAGAAAAAGTCATATGGAGGTGTCCCGCCATAAGGATATACTTGTATGGAACCGTCTGCATAGTCAAAACAGCTTACATCGGTTATTAAAGCTGAATCTTCAAGTGGCGGTGGAACTGTCAATTCAAATGAGTCAATCTGTACACAGCCGCTGTTGTCAGTAACGGTAAGATAATATGTTCCGACACTTAAATTAAATACAGTATCTGCATCTGCATCAAGCGTTGTTTGGTTGATCGGTGGTCCCCATTCAAAATCATAGGGTGCATTGGCACCAATAGGAGTGGAGCTGATGTTTCCGTCAGAAGCACCATTGCATCCCACATTTAATCCGGCCATATTTAGATCATAGCCGGTAATGAAATTTACCTCAAGACTGTCAAGTGCTATACATATTCCATCAGTTACTGTTACATGATATACTTCTGAATTAATAGGAGTAGCAATGGGATTTTGTAAAGTATCATCATCTAATGTAGCACCAGGAGTCCATTGATAAGTAAATCTTCCGGGGGGAGGATCACACATATCAATAGTAATATCCGGTCTGAATTCAGAACTTTGAAAAACCATATTATTTGTAGAGCTCAATCCACAGCCACCAGGAGCAGGTTCGAAATCTTTTTGCGCATACAATACAGAAGTATAACCAGTAGGAGTAAAACGAATAATATCATCCTGAATTCCTCCAAATGGATTGTCAAAGCATACATTTATAACAATATTAGTGCTGCCGTCCCAGTCAAAAGGATTGTCAAAAACAATGGTGTTTTGTCCTGCAACAGTACTGTAATTTTTAGGGGTATATACCACATCAAGCCCACCAATAAAATTATTGGTCAATTCATCCTGCTGTGTGCACCCCATGCTTACCTGGAAATTTGCAAATGGTTCTGTGGTATTTTTGCTGCTAACTTCAAAGCCAATACTTTGAATAATGCCTCTTTCAAAACCGGCATCTATAAGTTCTGATGCTCTGATCAGGTATTGAACACGCAAATCTTCCAGACTACTATTAAATGGAGAGGTATTGGAAGTAGTGGCAGTAGCGACACCCAAAGTTCTGACTGTATTTCCCGGGCCGCATGCTGTACCATTAGCTCCACAACTTAATAATATAGGAGATGGAGTACCGGTAGTTATAGCTTCTAATTGCACAGGTGTGCTTGAGCACAGGGCTGTGTCAGGAATTGCATCTACAGCAATGGTAGGCTCAACATATACATCTACGAATCCGGTTCCGGCACAGCCACCTTCAGCAACATCTGCTATAAAAGTGGTAGAATTAAAGACCTGTGCTTGTGGATTGGAAATTGTAGGATCGAAAATATTTGCTGAAGGAGACCATTCAATTGTGGCATTTTGAACAGATGGCACGCAAATATTAAAACGGGTATTGGCACGGTTTGAGGACAATGTGCCGCCACTCATTGCACAACCAATGGTATTATCAGCAGCTGTATAAAGTACTGATTGAAATGGGGTGGCTTCATATCTTACTGCATCACTACTTGTCCAGCTATTGTTGTCAAAGCATACTTCTACCAAAAGGTTAGATGCCCCGTCCCAGTCATAATCTGTTGTAAAAACATAATTGTTCCAACCGGTAGTTGTCGTTACAGATGCAGAAGAATATACATTTGTAAGTCCCGAAGGAAAAGTAGAAGGAATAACATCTGCAGTTGTACAGCCCATCCTGATGTTGAAATTTTGATAGGCTTGTGTAGAGGCTTTGTTAGCAACAAAAAATGCAATTTCCTGAAGTGCACCTCCATTCAATCCCATTGCATTCAATTCATTGGCCCTAAACAAATAAAGTATTCGTCCGTCATGCCAAAAGCCTCTATATGGTGTCATAGTACTTGAGGAAGTAGTACCTGTTCCAATTTCGTATTGGGTACTGCCACTGCAAGTGGAAAGTGAGGCACCGCATTGAGAAGGTGCAACGCTTAAATCCAGTTGAACGGTTTGTCCAGGACACACAGTGTCAGGGTCTGCAAATGCAGTAACACGTGGAGCAACTCCCGAAATTGTAACAGTAACGGAATCGGTTTTTTCACAACCTGCTGCTGAAGTGGTTGTTACAAAATATTGTGTGGTTTCTTCAGGGCTGGCTAATGGATTTGCAGTATTAGTAGGGCTCAATCCGTCAGTTGGAGTCCATTGATAAGTATAAGGGCCGAACTGAGCAGGTGCAGTTGCGTTTAAACGAACAGCGCTATTCAGACATATGGAAGTATCTTCTCCTGCATCAGGTGCATAGGGCTGGCTTACATTTACAAATACTGAATCTGCTCCACAATCAGAGGTGGCAGTATAAGTGGTAGGTACTGAAGGAGTGGCTATTGGGTTTGGAATATTGGGGTCGCTCAATCCTGCAGCAGGTGTCCAGGTAAAAGAAGAACCACCAATGGCATTAAGTTGAATCGGGTCACCGCAATAGGTTGCTGTGGGTGGACGTACAATTACTTCGTCAAAGACATAGATGGAATAAGTAACGTTCGATGTTGCAGGAACACTGGATCCTGGAAAACAGGCGCGAACTGTAATTCTAAAAGTATTAAAACCAGTGTCACTTAAAGTAGGTGTCCATGAAAAATCACCAAATATGCTATCGTTTATTGTGTTAACTGAAAAAATTGAACCCGACAATGAAGAGGTGTCAATTGTCATGTATATGCTGTCAGCATTACTTGCAAAACTAGAGATTGTAAATGAAACAGTGTTGTTGGGACACATCTGTAGGCTATCAGCACCACTAAGCCCGGGACCTAATATACCGGCACCTTGTGGCGGGTCAACTACGGTCTGATTACCTCCATTTACACCATTACATGAAGATGGATCCAACACTATAATCTGTACATCCCGCATGGTTTCACCAATTAATATCCCGTCCCTGAACTCCTGTACGAGTACGGTTATGGCAATGGTTTGCTGTCCATTGGGCAAAACTGAAATCTGTCCGGTAGAAGAATTTAGGTTAAAATAATCCGAATCGTTAAAAGGGTCATTTGGGCCAAGTCCTGGGGCATAGGTTACCGGAACCCCATAGTCATCTAATGGGTCAATTGAACTAAAAACCAGAGAATCTCCGTCTATATCGATAACTCCATGATTGTAGTTAAATGGCTCGCCTGGACAAACCAGTGCTGTTGGAGGTGTTGTGAATATTGGCGAATTATTACAATAAGGTTGTCCTGTATTGGGATCGGTGGTATTGTTTATGGTCGTATATACATATTGATCTTCTGATCCAGGATTGGCCAAATTGGTAATGCCACTGTTTCGGCAGCATACGCCATACCCTATAGTCCAGTCCGGACATTGGCTGGGCAAAGTGATTGTTCCACAATAATAAAAAATTTGCGTACCAGGCAAAGTGCCACCACCTGGATCGCAAGTAGTGCCAGACCCAGAACTGCCTGGGCAATAAGTGACCGTTTCACCATTGGAAAATGGATTTCCATCAGGACCAGTAATTCCAGAGTTTGTTGCACATGAATTGCTTTGGTTGAGCGTCCAACTTGGAGTATTGGCACTGCAACCTGAAGGTGAAAAGGCATCGATAGTAATAGATGTTGGTGCAGAAATACCATCGCAATCGCGGAAGAAAGCTACTGTTACATCGTATTGATTTGGCCCTATGCATGTATAGGTAATCTCTGCCCCCTGTGCGTGAGATGCTGCAACATCATTGCTGTTAAATAATAGTAGGGAGAAGAGTATAGCCGGTAATAATAGTCTTAAAATTTTCATTTCTGATAACCCTTTGTTTAGAAAGATTGAAACCCATAAAGATAAAGGTTTTCAATTAAAAAACCACCGAGCTGAACCCGGTTAGTACTTTATTGTGAATTGTTTGTTAAAAAATAATGCATAAAATCTGTCTCATAGCAATTATTCAAATACCTTTGTGGCAAACAAAATCTTTCATTTAAGTTAAGAAAATATGTACAGAACTCATAATTGTAATGAATTAAATCTTCAATGCGTTAATGAAAACGTCACACTCTGCGGTTGGGTTCAGAAAATCAGAAATTTAGGAGGGATGACCTTTATAGACCTAAGGGACAGATATGGTGTAACCCAGCTTGTATGTGGTTCAGAAGCACCTGATGCGCTGAAAAATAAAATTGACCAACTGGGCAGGGAATATGTATTGCGTGTAGCTGGAAAGGTGATAGAACGCAGTAGCAAAAACAAAAATTTGCCTACCGGGGATATTGAAGTAGAGTTGATTGAGCTTGAAATTCTTAACAAATCCAAAACGCCACCTTTTACCATTGAGGACGAAAGCGATGGCGGAGATGATTTGCGTATGAAGTACCGCTATCTCGATTTACGAAGAAGTCCATTAAAAAGAAATTTGGAACTGCGTCATAAGGTCAACCAGGAAGCGCGAAAATATTTAAATGAAGCAGCATTTATTGAAGTGGAAACTCCTTTTTTAATAAAAAGCACACCCGAGGGTGCCAGGGATTTTGTGGTTCCTTCAAGAATGAATCCCGGTCAGTTTTATGCATTGCCGCAATCGCCACAAACTTTCAAACAATTGCTGATGGTTTCGGGCTATGACCGTTATTATCAAATGGTGAAATGTTTCAGGGATGAAGATCTTCGTGCCGATCGACAGCCTGAATTCAGTCAGATAGATTGTGAAATGTCATTTGTAGATAGGGAAGACATTATCAATACATTCAATGGACTTGTCAGGCATATTTTTAAAGCTGTAAAAAATATTGATATCCCTGAAATTCCTATAATGACATACACTGATGCCATGAAATACTACGGCAGCGATAAACCGGATATTCGCTTTGAAATGCGATTTGTTGAACTGAATGATATCGCAAAAGGAAAATCCTTTAATGTTTTTGATCAGGCGGAATTGCTTGTGGGCATTAATGTAGAAGGATGTGCTTCATACAGCAGAAAGCAATTGGACAAACTCACTGATTTTGTGAAAAAACCCCAGGTAGGTGCCAAAGGCTTGGTTTATCTTAAATACAATGAAGATGGCAGCTTCAAATCCTCAGTTGATAAATTTTTCAGTGAAGAAGATTTCAAAAAATGGGCAGAAGCATTTGATGCGAAACCCGGAGATTTGATGTTGATACTGGCCGGTGATGCTGATGTCACACGCAAACAATTGAGTGTGCTTCGTTTAGAAATGGGCAAAGAGTTAGGGCTAAGAAAAGCCGAAGATTATAAATTGCTTTGGGTAGTGGATTTCCCTTTATTGGATTGGGATGAAGAAGCAGAGCGATGGGTAGCCATGCACCATCCTTTTACACGCCCCAAAAAAGACAGTCTTGAGCATCTTGAAGACAATCCGGGAGCTGTGCTTGCAGATGCCTATGATTTGGTTTTGAATGGCAATGAAATTGCGGGGGGGTCTATCAGGATTCATGAGCGCAGACTTCAGGAACAAATGTTTAGTGCTTTGGGCTTTTCAAAAGAAGAGGCCGAAGAAAAATTCGGTTTTTTGCTGGGAGCTTTTGAATATGGTGCTCCACCACATGGGGGCATTGCTTTTGGGTTTGACCGCATGGTGGCCTTGCTCGGGGGCTCAGAGTCTATTAGAGATTTTATTGCCTTTCCAAAAAACAATGCAGGTCGCGATGTGATGCTGAATGCTCCTTCAAAGATTGACACAGATCAATTGGACGAATTGCAACTTAAATTAAATCTAAAGAGTTAGCCCAAATATGTTGCATAATTTTTTAAATAGCCAAGGCATTTTTCTTGTTCTGGTCTTGCTTTCATTCATCTTATTTTCCTGCGATAAAAATCCAAACCCCGGAAATAATCAGGATATAGAATTGCTTACCGAAGAAGAATGCGAAGCGAATAACGATTATCACTTGGGGTTCATTCATCAGAATACGACTTGGTGTGCTGATTTTGAGATTATCAGCGATATGCGCAATCGTTTATATATTCGGGCAGAATCGCAAAACGGTCTTTTTGTAGAGGTTTTCCTGACGGATTATGTCAATGGAAACTATCCGCTTGACGGGGAGCGCAATCAAATCATCATCAATCGCTTCGGAAATGTTTTTCAAAGCTACAATGATATAACGGGCAATATTGATATTTTAGAATATTCTCCGGGTCAGCAGAGCATTATAGGAGCAAATTTCACTTTTACTGCAATTAATTACCAAAGTGGGGAACAGCAATTTATCAAGGGTTCGTTTAGAGTGGCTGCTTTTTGAACCTTCTTTAAAAAGCCTGATCAGGCATCCGCATCGCCTTTTATCCTGATTTTTAAACCATCCAATTCGGGTTGAATTTTCAACTGACAGGAAAGCCTGCTTGTATCACAAAGATTGGGTAAACTATCAAGCATATCCAGTTCTTCATCAGATTCTTCATGCAGTTTGTCAAAGCCTTCTAATACTTCAATATGACATGTAGCGCATAGTGCCATTCCATCACAGGTAGCTTCAATCGGATACCCCTCACCTTTCAGGACTTCCATCAAACTCAACTCAATGCCTAATGGAATTTCTAACTCGGTAAAAGCATCATCAGCATTTTCTATATAAACCTTGATTGAATCTTCCATCTGCATCAAAAGGCTTGCACGCCATTTACGGTAGTATATTTTAAATTTAACTTGGCATCGGGGTAAATATATTTGTATGCGCCCTGGGCCATAAGTGCTGCTTCATGAAACCCGCAGAGTATTAGTTTCAATTTTCCCGGATAAGTATTGATATCCCCAATAGCGTAAATACCTTCTACATTGGTTGAATAATCCTTTACATCTACTTCTATGGCATTTTTATCGATATTCAATCCCCAATTGGCAATAGGCCCTAATTTTGGACTTAAACCAAAAAGCGGGATAAAATAATCTGTATCAATTTTGTTTATGTTTTTGTCTTTATCAATTATTGAAATGCCTTCAAGCTTCTGATCACCATGCAATTCATTGATATTGCTGTTCAGGTGCAAGTTGACTTTTCCCTGTGCCACTAGGTCTTTCACCTTTTCTACAGAATCCAATGCTCCACGGAAGGATGTTCTTCTGTGCACAAGCGTTAATTCACTGGCTACATTTGCCAAAAATATTGTCCAGTCCAGGGCAGAATCGCCTCCTCCGGCAATCACCACTTTTTTATCCCTGTATTTTTCAGGATCCAATATCATATAGGCTACGCCCTTGCCTTCAAAATGACTGAGGTTTTCTAATTCCGGCTTGCGCGGAGCAAAACACCCCAATCCACCGGCAATCACTACTACTTTTGAAAATATTTTACTGCCTTCGTTAGTTTCCAGTTCAAAAGTACCGTCTTCTAAACGTTCAATTGATTCTAAGCGCTCTCCCAGGGTAAAGCTGGGTTTGAAAGGTTCAGCCTGTTTCATTAGGTTGTCAACCAATTCGCCTGCGAGGATATCGGGAAAACCGGGAATATCGTAAATGGGTTTTTTGGGATAAATCTCAGACAATTGCCCACCAACCTGTGGAAGGTAATCTACCAGATGACAACGCAATTTCAGCAAGCCCAATTCAAAAATCGCAAACAAACCTACCGGCCCGGCTCCTATAATGCATACATCTGTTTTAACCATTGTCTTGTAAAATTTTTATCGCGCAAAAATAGTAAAGAAAATACTTCGGACTGTCAATAGAAAGTCAATACTTTGTAATTTGTTTTGTATTTGAAGAACTAAATGCACAAGATTGCTATTTTCACAATTCATTTTCTCATAAAATAAATTGAATCATCAGCTCAAATATTGACTTTGAATGAGTTTTCATTGATGAACAAATACTAAGAAATTTGCTGTTGAATAATTTTACGGTTTAAAAGCAGTTTTACTTTATCAGACACTTAACTTTACACTTGTCGATTAGAACAATTCATGATTAGAAGCCTTTTATTTACTTTTTCGTTTTTTTGTTGGAGTCTGCTTAGTGCTCAAATCACCGGTCCTGAACAGGATTGTGCAAATGCAATTTTAGTCTGTCAGGAAACTTATGTGCAAAACCAATATTACCAGGGCAATGGTAATGATGTGGATATTGCGAGAAACTCCGTTTGTTTTACTGCTTTTGCTGAGGAATTTTCTGTTTGGTACAGGGTTGAAATTCAAAGTAATGGAGAGCTGTCATTTGACCTTGCAGCATTAGCGGGAGATGATTATGATTTTGCTGTGTATAATGTGACCGGTTTAAGTTGCGAAGATATTTATGATGGAACAGGTTTAGTGCGTTGTAATTTTTCTTTGAATTCGACTTCAGACACTACAGGTTTGAGACCTGGCTATATTGACACTACAAGCGATGCTCTTGGGAATCCCTATTTAAAGCCTTTGGATGTCTTGGCCGGTGAATCATACTTGATATTGATAGGTTATTTCAATTTTGATGTGCAGCAATTTCCTTCAGGTGGCTATTCCCTTGATTTTACCCAAAGCACTGCAGATATTATTGATGTAACTCCTGCTCAATTTGATCAGGTTGAATTTATTGAAGCTTGTAATACTCCGGATTCTATTCGGGTTGTTTTGGACTCTCGTGTTTTGTGCAGTTCTGTAGCGGCTGATGCTTCTGATTTTGATATCAGCGGTCCTGCAAATCTTAATTTACAATCAGCAATACCTGTAAACTGTAATGAAAGAGGAGAGACGACAGAAATCATATTGATTCCTGCAAGCGGTTCTATAAGTCCCGGGGCTTATGACTTGTCACTTCAACAGGGCAGTGATGGCAATACGCTGCTTGATGGCTGCGGCAATGAATCATTGCCGCAAACGCTCAGCTTTCAGATAGATGTACTGGATGCAATAATTGACTACACCATTTCAAGCAGTTGCAATGCAGACACCTTTTATTTCAGCTTCGATGGACTGAGTTCACCGCTCTCTTATCAGTGGGTGTTGAATGGAGACACCATTACCCAGCCCGATTTTACGTATGTATTTCCCGATATAGGAAATTTTGATGTTGAGTTGACTACATTTTCCCAAAACTGTTCTGCCCAGGATTTTGAAACAGTCAGTCCGGCAAATATTCACAGGGCTGGTTTTTCAGCTACAGAAAGGGCATGTGTAGGAACTGAGGTGATGTTTACAGATGAAACCCGAGGCAACCCTGATGCATGGGAATGGCGCTTTGAACCCGGGGGCACATCTAATTTGCAAAATCCGGATTATACCTTTAATCAAAGTGGCAACTTTAATGTGAGATTAATAGCAATTGATAATACAACAAATTGCAGGGATACTTTTTTTCAAACCATTGAAATAGTGGATGAACCAGTTCTTGATTTTGATACCCCCGATGAAATTTGCCAGAATGAATCCTTTGACATAGAATATACTGGTACAGGTATTCAGCAAAATATTGAATGGATAATAGGAGGGGATACAATCCAGGAAGAAGCGCCCACACTTAATATTGCTGAAATAGGTGAAACAAATATTCAGTTGATTTTTACTGATAGTATTTGTGGTGTATTTACTCTTGAAAAAAATATTAGCATTAATGAAGTGCCTTATTTTGATCTTGGAAATGACACTTTGATTTGCCCATTGGACAATATACGTCTAAATGCATTTTCCAGAGCTGACCGGATCCGATGGTCAACCGGGGAGACCTCTGAAGAAATTGTAGTGGATACTTTTAATTTATTTGTAAGCGCCCGTGCACAGCTTGGAACTTGTAGCTACAGAGATACCATTTACATAGGTACTAAGGAAGAAGATTGTTTTAAAATCATTATGCCTTCAGCTTTTTCTCCAAATGGCGATGGGCTGAACGATTTTTACAAAGTGCTTTCAAAAAAGTTGGAATCATTTACATTGAGAATCTACAATCGCTGGGGAGAATTGATCTTTGAAGAAGAAAACAACCGTTTTGGCGGATGGGACGGTACTTATAAAGGCCAGGGTGTAGATGTTGGTGTCTATACTTATTATGTAAAAGGAAAAACACTATTGGGGGATAAAATAGATCAAACGGGAATATTGACATTAATTCGCTGATTTGGCAATAGCAATAGCCAATAGAAAATGATATTGCAGAACTAATTTGTTATTTTTGGTTTATGCCTAAATATATACTTTTATTGATTTTAAGCATTCCCACTTTATTATTTGGGCAAACACAGGATTGTGGTTCTGCCGAGCCAATATGCTCCGGTTTTTTCACCCGCTCTTCTCCAACACCGGGAGTTGGACTGGTAAATGACCTGGCCAATTATACAGGATGCCTTGACAATAAAGAAAACAATTCCGAATGGTACTTCTTCACGATTCAAGATGATGGCAGGTTGCTATTTGATATAGTACCTCCCGTACCTGCTGATTACGATTTTGCACTTTTTAGGTTGATTGATACAAGTGGGAATTCATATAACTGTGCAGATATTGCCTCTGGGGCACTTTCTGAAGTAAGGTGTAATTTTTCAGGGACTTCACAGGATACCACTGGCTTAAGAGATCCATTCACCAATCATACTTCCGGTCCTTCAGGACCTCCTTTTTCTGCCCCTTTGAATGTATTCACAGGTGAAGTATATGTATTATTGGTAGATAAGTTTTCCTCAGGACAGGCAGGGTATGATATTGATTTTTCACCGAGTACCGCATCAATTGTTGATGTAACACCACCTGAAATTATAGATGTTGTTGGAGTAGATGAGTGCGAGCCGGTTGAGAATATAGAGTTGATTTTTAGTGAACCGGTCGTATGCGACCAGATTATATCTTCAAATTTCACTATAAATGGACCCCAGCCTGTAAATGTGATTAATGTTGTGACAGATTGTGATGCCTCAACTGAGTATGTTTCAAGCGTTGTACTTATTTTAGATCAAACGATTATTGATGGAGGTTCCTATACAATAGTTCCGCAAAATTTGCAAGACAATTGCGGCAATGTGATTGATCCCGTTGCTGGATCTTTTGATATAGTTGTTTCTGAAATTCCTGTTGCCATTGATTCTTTTGAAGTAGTCCCCAGTTGTTTGGCTGATACTTTTTTCTTTTTTGACTTATCTGAAGGAGATATTAGTGCTGTACACTGGGATTTTGGAGACAATACCACCTCAACCGATAACAACCCCATTCATATTTATGACTCACTTGGTGATTATACAGTTACATTGACTGCAATATCAGTTGATAGTTGTATTTCCCAAACAAGCCGTACCGTTACCGTGATCAATTCTTTCCAGGCCAATTTTACCGTTAACAATGGCGAAGCAATATGCGAGGGTCAACTGGTACAATTTACAGATAAAACCCGGGGCGGAGCAAATTCCTGGTTTTGGGATTTTGACGATGCAGGATCTACTTCCGATTTGCAAAACCCTACTTATACTTACACTGCTCCTGGTACATATGGTGTTATGCTGGTAGCCAGGGACACTACTACACTCAGCTGTGCTCCTGATACTGCTATTATAGATGTGGTTGTTCATCCTAATATAAATGCAAATTTTGCGGTAGAAGATACTGCCTGTCAATCTGAGTTTATATATTTTGACAGTATTCCAAATGCATCTTCTATTGAAGAATATAGCTGGGATTTTGGCAACAACTCAACTTCCACCAGTCCCAATCCTGAATTCTTTTATCCAGAACCGGGGAGCTTTATTATTGAGTTGATTGTGATAGATCAATATTGTGGTAGCGATACCGCAAGCAGCAGTATATTTGTTAAGCGGAGCCCACAGTTTAGCCTTGGAAATGACACTGCTATTTGTGTTTCTGATGAATACCTGCTGCGTGTTGATGATGAAGATATTGATGGTATCCGCTGGTCAGATGGTTCTACACGAAATACTTTACTGCTTAGAGAGTTTCCTGCCCAGATATCAGTAGAGGTTTTGAAAAATGGCTGTACAACTACCGATCAGGTATTTGTTGCTGCCAAAAGAGATGGCTGCTATATTGTGAATATTCCATCTGCATTCACGCCCAATGATGATGGATTGAATGATCTTTTGAAAGTACTCCCCACAAGAATTCTTGATTTTGAGTTGAGAATTTACAATCGCTGGGGGGAATTGCTTTATGTAAATGAGGGCAATTTCAACCAGGGTTGGGATGGAGCCTATAATGGTCAACCACAGGATGTAGGGGTTTATACCTATTTTATTAAAGCAACCGGAATGGACGGCAGAACAATAAGACAAAGTGGTAACATTACACTCTTGCGTTAGATTATCTTTTCTTGCTTTACTTTTATTATGCTATAGCTGTCAAAGTTTTTCGCAGGTAAAAGACAAGGCATACAGTGCTATGCTTTATACATTGCTGGAGCATTCTGTTCCTGAAATTTCAGTTGAAGAATTTCAATTACAGAAAGACAGTTTCCAGCTATTGGATGCCCGTGAAAAAGCGGAATACAATGTCAGCCACATTAAAAATGCCAGATGGGTTGGGTATAAGACTTTTGATGAAAAGCGCCTTCAGGAAATAGATCGCACAAAACCCGTAGTTGTATATTGCGCTGTTGGCTACAGAAGCGAAAAGATAGCTGAAAAACTGAAAGCATCAGGATTTGAGGAAGTTTACAATCTCTATGGAGGAATTTTTGAATGGGCAAATAATGCCTATCCGCTATACAAAGGTGACAGCCTGAGCAATAAAATTCATGCTTATGATAAAAAGTGGGGATTTTGGCTCAATGACAATTATCAGAAAGTTTACTAACCTGAGTTCGATAATTATTTAAGAGCTGAGCAATAAATAATTTCCGAATTCAGGTTACTAGCATTTTTCGTTTTATTGTTAGCTCTATTGCTAAAAATAAAATCAGGCTCAGGTGAATTATTGTATTTAACCAAAATAATTCTTCCGGTGGATGTACTCTGTAGGCCAGGTAACTCAGTGGAATTAGCAAAGTCCAGAATAAAGGAAAATAAATCCTAAAAGGAACAGCAAAAGCAATAAGTGGCATTATATACCAGGGGTGAATCACGCTGCTGCTGAGCAGGTAAATACCCAGCAAACCCAGTGAATGAAACAACCAGTTTTCAGCTTTATTAAACTGTCTGAATTTCCATAAGAATAAAAGCATTAACAGGATTGTAAAGCCCCTGTAAAGGTGGATGAGTTCTATGCGCTTATCAAATCCTACTGATTGATCTAAGGCGGTTTTTACCCAATGATATATCCCGGCATTGAATTCAAAATGATTGAAATAAAGCTTTAAGCTACTGCTGAAATTCTCTAACATACCCTGAAAGTAAAAAGGGGAAAAGAAGAGGAGTGTTAGAATTATTGTAAGACTTGAAATCAATAAAGCCTTTTTCTTTTCCAGAACAATAAATAAAGGCAAGATAAAAAGCAGTGGCCAAAGTTTGAAGACAATACCCAGGGCTAAAAAAATACTGCTGAGCACATAATTTTTCCTAAGCATAAAATAGAATGCCCCCAGGCATGATAAAATCATTCCCGCTTCAAAATGAATATTACCCGTCAACTCAATAATGACTATGGGGTTCAATAAATATAACACAGACAGAAACAGCGGTGCTTTTAAAAATTCCAGTAGTTTCAGAAGAAAAATTATACTCCCAACTTCAAACAAAAAGATGAAAATCTTTAATATCAAGATTTGTGTTGGTAAATTACCAGATGCAATTTTAGCAGCAGCATAAAATATCCATTGACAAGCCGGAGGATATACAGAATAAAAAGCCTCAGAATTCATTTTTTCCAGCAAAATACTTTGATGTTGAAAATGTGCAATTTCAACCAACTCAACAGGTGTAAGAGAAAATGGATTGTAACCCTCCAATTGCAAAATACCATCCCACAAAAAGCGAAAATAATCGTCAGAAAGCCAGGGTGTGCTATCAATTACTGATAGCCGCAAAAGGATAGCCGCAAGTGCCCAGTTCCAAAGCTTCAAATGCTTAGCACATAAAAATTGAATTGAGAAAAGTACAAACAAAGCGTAAATACTCAGCAATAAATGGGCAGAGTCTGAACGATCAACAAAATGCGCCTGATGATAGAATAGTAAGCTGCTTCCAATAATGGAAATCCAGAAAAGCAATAATCCCTGTTTTTTTAAAATTTTATTGACCAAAGGAGCATTGTTTTTTTAGATTGGGATTAAGTTTATAAATTTCTTGATGAAGCTTGAAAGTTCAGGCTGACTTGTACTGACCTAAAGCGTAATAGGAAACTATTGCATAATTCCAGATTAAAGCACAATCAGTAAATGCATTCTAAAAATAAAAAAACGGCCTCATTATGAAGCCGTTTTTTGCTCAAATATTTTATGTGTTTAGAAATTCAAAGTGCCCACATCTGTCACCTGACCATTTACAACTTGTACCCCATTTTCAATTTGATTGGAAAAACCGGGATTGGCCAATATATTTAAATCATAGGAACCAGCTGGTACTGCAATTATTTTAAAATAACCTGTTGAATCAATGGAAGTACCCATTGTATCAGTTCCGTTAACTATAAATGAATAGTATGCGGCATTAGCAGGATCAACCTGACCTTCAATTGCCCCGGAAATTGCTTCGGTAATCACTCTGATTACTGGTTTTAAGTTAAAACTGCCATTGCCCATACTCACAACTGATCTGGCTGCGTCAAAATCTAAGGTGTAAGTATATTCACCTCCTGCAATAAGATCTTTTTGCACATTTAATTTCAGACCAGATTGCTGGGCAGATGGAGTATTAAGCGTATAACTCTGACCATTAAGAACAACACGGTTATCAAAGCCTAATATCAACCTGATTTGATTTAAACGTGAAGCGGGAAAACTCCCGGTAACCAATAGTGTGTCCAGTCCATTCGAGTAATCCAAAAGATTGTAAATACCGGGATTTATTAATGGAAAAGTTTGTTTGCCCTGATCTGTAATGATTTCTACTTGCTGTATGTCAATCAATACTGAATCATAATTTCCCGGAGCATCTGTTAATCTGATATTTAATTTAGCGTCCTCAGTATTTTTATCATTCTTCGAGCAAGAAGTCAAAAGAATACCAATAAAGAATATTGCGGTAAATATTTTTAAAGTTCTCATTACATTTAGTTTTTAAAGTTTTCACAAAACACTTTGATGGTTTTATGTTTACCTAATTTACGCAAAATAAACACAGTTAGACTTTTTTGATTGAATTTATTAAGCACTATTAACAAATAATTGAAAATAACATGCGTATATGCATAGAAAATGAATGACTTTTAGTTAATTGGCTAATGTGTATTCTGGGTTTAATCAAACTTCGTAACTTTACAATTGTCATGTCGCATAATAACTTCAATAAAATACTGCTGCTATTCATTTTAATTTTTTCAGTGTTTTCGGTACGTGCCGAAGCTGCTAATGAAGAAAATTTCAGAGCTGCTTTTCAAAGTGCATACAACCAATATCCGAATGTGCCAAAAGGAGTTCTGGAAGCGGTGGCATTCAACAATACCAGGTTTAGAAATATACAGCCCGATTCGGAAACTGAATCTTGTATGGGGTTACCGGGCTATTATGGTGTTATGGGACTTGTTGCTGGCGGGAAAGGCTATTTCAGAGAAAACCTGAAATTGATAGCAGGAATAAACAATTTGGACATAAGCGATTTGAAACAAAACCCTGCTATGCAAATTCAGGCCTATGCTGCTGCCTGGGATGAAATGCAGAAACAATTGCCCGTAGAATGGACAAACACACAGCGTATAGTTCATTTGTTTGAGTTTTTCAGTGAAATACCTATAGATACAAACTTGGGAAATGACTTTGCATTGAACAGTCAACTCTATGTTTATTTTCTTTTTCTGAATGATACCAAAAGACAGGCCGAGTTTGATTTTCCCAATTATAATTTTGACCTCAAAAATATTTTTGGAGCAGAAAACTACAAGGTATTGTCTGCAAAAGGGGTTCAAATCAACAACCACAGTATTCAATCTAATTCAGGCCAACAATATAGTAGAAAGCGCATGTCTTCAGATTATCCCCCTGCAATTTGGAACCCAACTAGCTGTAATTATAATTCAAGAGCAGGAGTAGCCATTTCTGCAGTAACAGTACATACAGTTCAGGGTTCGTATGCTGGAGCTATTTCCTGGTTTCACAATTGCAATGCACAGGTAAGCGCACATTATGTGATCCGCTCTGTTGATGGGCAGGTTACACAAGTAGTTGCTGAAGCAGACAGAGCCTGGCATGTGGGTACAGAAAATTCTTATACAATTGGCCTGGAGCACGAAGGCTTTGTAAATGATTCTTCCTGGTACACTGCGGCTATGTACAATAGCAGTGCCAATTTGGTCAAGGACATCATTGACCGGGGCGGATATGGCATCAATCCGCACAGTACCTACAGGGGAACTGCTCAAACAGTGATCAATTCCTGCTATCGCATAAAGGGGCATATTCATTTTCCCAATCAAACGCATACCGACCCGGGTGTTTACTGGGACTGGAATTTTTATCATTACCTGATCAATAATCCATTGGCTCCGAGTGTGGTGTATTCCGATTGTAATGGAATGTTGAGTGACTCAACTGGTACGGGAAGTAATTATGGAGATTTGGAGCGTTATCTGAAGATTATTGATCCGGGCAGTAATGGACCACTTACACTTAGCTTTAGCGATTTTGATCTAGAAGACGGTTATGATTTTCTTTTTGTCTATGATGGGGATAATATCAATGCACCACTTTTGGCGAGCCTTACCGGAGATCAGATTCCCGCAGATATTACTGCAAATTCGGGAAAGATGGCTTTGCTCTTTGAATCAGATTGCCTTTATAATGGACGCGGGTGGGAAGCAAGTTGGGCATGCACTGGATGCTCCGGAAATATTGTAATACAAATGGATTCGCTTAAGAAGGCCAATTGCGCAAACCCAACATCCGGAGGGATGCTGAGTGTTTCAGTACATGGAGGAGAAGCACCATATAGCTATGAATGGTCAAACGGTTCACAGGATTCAGTAATAAGCGGTTTAGAGGCCGGGCTTTATCATTTAACTGTGCAGGATAGTCTGGGCTGTTTCAGTATGGTTTCATATATTCTTGCTTCAGATTCTGTGTTAAGTTTTGACAGATATTTACAAGATTCCGATTGTTATGGAGCAAATGAAGGTGAAGTGGCCTATGATATTACAGAAGGGAAAGCGCCTTATACTTATTCATGGAGCAATGGCGCCAATGGTTTTTGGCAAAAAGATTTGGAACCAGGGGATTATGTTGTTACTATAAGCGATGCAAGAAATTGTGTTCAAATTGACACTTTCAATATTCAGGAGCCTGAAGCCCCGCTTAAAATAGACAGTATTGAAAGCGATTTTGGTGTTTCTTATTATCAGTTGAGTCCGGAGGGTCTTTCAGGCGGCACACCTCCTTACAGCTATCTCTGGAGTACAGGAGAACAAAGCAATACCATTGTAGTAAATGAATCCGGTTATTATTCACTGCAAATCACAGATGCCAATGGCTGTCAACTGAATGCTTTTAAAATAGTAGATTTCCCAACTTCTATTGCCGATTTCCATGCTGCCGATTTAAAAATATTCCCCATTCCTTTTCAACAGCAATTAAATATTCAGGTCAATAATTCAAAGGGGCTGAGTATTGCTATTCACAATACATTGGGTCAGGTTGTTTATCAGAGGGAAAATGATATAAACCAATTAGAAATTTCAACTGTACACTGGCCGGCAGGGGTTTATTTTGTGCATCTAATAAAAGCAGAAGGCAGTGTGGTATTGAGCAGAAAAGTTTTGAAATATTGAGGAGTGAATTTTAACCAATTATTTCTCTAAAACTGTTCTCAACTTTTCGATATCCTTTTCAATTTCACTTTTCAAACTGCCTTTTAATATAAACCCTGCATAGCGCATAACAGGGTTCATACCCAAATCTGTTACTACTACCCAGCGCACATCAGAGGCCTGATTTCCTTCAGCAGCCCTGATTTCAAATTTGCAGTCAAAAAGCAAGCCGGTACCTTTGGGTTTTAGCATATAATGCAAAACGGGCATTTGCGTAATCCGTGTAATTTTTATTTCACCACCACCTATATTTTCTCCCTCCCAGGTTTTAACCGAACCTACACCCACAGGGGCACCGGAATATTCTATTTCAAGGGAGGCATCATAATCTGTATTGATTTGACTCCATTCTGTCCAATTTCGCAAGTCGGCCAGGTAATCTAGAACAGCATCGGGATTGCGTTTAATTTGGGTTTCTGTTTCTACTAAAATTCTTTCGGGCAAAGCAAAACCTATCACAAACAGCAATAAGACTACACTGCTAAAAATCAATATAAACCAATGTAGCCGCTTCATGAGAAAACTTTTTCTTTAAGAAATTGCCCGGTATAGGATTCCTTACATTCGGCCAGCGCTTCGGGAGTGCCTGAAAAAATCAAGCTTCCACCTTTGTCACCTCCTTCAGGGCCAAGGTCAATAACATAATCGGCACATTTTATGACTTCGGTATTGTGTTCAATCACCAAAACAGTGTGTCCTTGTTCTATCAAAGCATTGAAAGAGGCCAGTAATTTATTGATATCGTGAAAATGAAGTCCGGTAGTAGGTTCATCAAACACAAAAAATATTTTACCATCGGAGGTGCCTTTACCAATAAAGGAAGCCAATTTTACCCGCTGGGCTTCTCCGCCACTTAGTGTATTTGATGATTGCCCAAGTTTTACATAACCGAGCCCAACGTCTTCCAGCGGCTGTAGCTTAGCGGCAATATCTTTTTTGTCTTTTTGGAAAAATTCAATGGCCTGCGTAATATTCATGTCGAGCAATTCGAAAATATTCACATCGCGATAAGTCACATCCAGCACTTCTTCCTTGAATCGCTTTCCCTTGCATTCCTCACAAGTAAGGTGAATATCTGCCAGAAACTGCATTTCCACCAGTGTTTCTCCTTCTCCTTTACAATGCTCGCATCTTCCGCCTTCCACATTAAATGAGAAATGTTTGGGCTTAAACCCTCTCATTTTTGCCAATTGCTGACTGGCATACAATTCGCGAATGGCATCATAAGCCTTTATATATGTCACTGGGTTTGAGCGGGAAGATTTACCGATTGGATTCTGATCTACCATTTCAACTTTTCCAATTGACTGAATATCTCCGCTAATATCTTCAAAGGTTCCCGGTTTATCAGCAGTACCGCCAAGTTCGCGAGTTAGTGCAGGCACCAATACCTGGCGGACTAGTGTTGTTTTCCCGCTGCCGCTCACACCACTTACAACTGTTAGATTGTTCAGCGGAAATTCCACATCTATACTCTTGAGATTGTGGTGGGTAACCCCACTCAGTTTGATGTGATTGCCTGATTTTCTTCTATGCTTGGGCAATGGTACTTCTGTAGCTCCGGATAAATATGCGCCAGTGAGACTTTTTGCCTGGGCAATAATTTCCCCGTAATTTCCTGAAGCCATTACTTCGCCTCCCAAATGTCCTGCTCGTGGCCCCATGTCAATTATATGGTCAGCTGCACGCATCATTTCCTCTTCGTGCTCAACAACTATTACAGTATTGCCCAAATCTCTTAATGTTTTCAGAACATTGATCAAGCGATTGGTATCGCGCGGGTGCAACCCGATACTTGGTTCATCCAGGATATAAAGTGAATCGGTTAGATTGCTGCCCAGTGAGCGCGTTAGATTGATGCGCTGTGTTTCACCCCCTGAAAGTGTGGAAGACAAGCGGTTTAATGTAAGATAAGGCAACCCAACATCCAACATAAATACCAGTCGGGATTTTATTTCAAAAATCAAGCGCCCGGCAATTTGTTCTTCATGCTTATTGAGTGTAATGCCTTCGAAAAATTCATTCAATAACTCAATAGGCATAGAAAGCAATTCCTGTATGGATTTGCCTTTAAATTTTACATAAGCCGCTTCTTTTCTCAAACGGCTTCCTGCACATTCAGAACAAACTGTGCGCCCTCTGTATCGGGAAAGCATTACCCTGTACTGGATTTTATAACTCTGTTGTTCCAGCTCTTTGAAAAAATCATTTAAGCCCTGGAAATATTTATTCCCTGTCCACAATACTTTTTTTTCTGCTTCATTCAAATGCTTGTAGGAGCGATGAATGGGAAAATCAAATTCCATAGCACTGCGCACAAGCTTGTCCAACCACACTTTCATTTTTTCACCACGCCAGGGCGCTATGGCTCCTTCATAAACAGACTTATTCTTGTCAGGGACAATCAGGTCTTCATCCAGGCCTATTACCAGGCCAAAACCTTCGCATTCAGGACAGGCACCATAGGGAGAGTTGAAATTGAAAAAGTGCGGATTGGGCTCTTCAAAGCTCATTCCGTCCAATTCAAAACGATTGGAGAAATGCTGTACTTTTTCGCCCACTACTTCTATAAAGCAATCGCCACCGCTTTCAAAAAATGCAGTTTCTACTGAATCGGAAAGCCGCGACCATTCTTCGGCCTCATTTTTCAGCACCAGTCTGTCAAGGACGATATTTATTTTGTCTTCTTTTTTTAATGCTTTAAACAATGCCGGATCTTCATCCAACTGTTTTAGTCGTAAAACTTTGTCGCCTAATGCAATTCTGATAAATCCTTTTTGCTTTAGCAATTCCAATTCCTTTTCAAGTGTATTTTTCTTTCTAAATCGATACGGAAAAAGCACCTGTATTTTTGCGCCTTCGGGCAATGTCTTTACAAAATCTACAACATCGCGTACCTCATGTTTCCTTACCGGTTTGCCAGAAATTGGCGAAATGGTTTGTCCAACCCTTGCATAGAGCAAGCGCATATAATCATAAATTTCAGTGAGCGATCCCACAGTAGAGCGGGAGCTGCGGGTACTTACTTTTTGCTCAATTGCTATTGCGGGGCTTATCCCTTTGATGTATTCCACCTCGGGTTTGTCCATGCGCATCAGGAATTGACGGGCATATGATGAAAGGCTTTCTACATAGCGCCTTTGGCCCTCGGCATAAAGTGTGTCAATGGCCAATGAAGATTTTCCCGAACCGGACACTCCTGTGATTACCACCAATTTGTTTCTCGGGATTGCTACATCTATAGATTTAAGATTGTGCACCCGGGCATCTTTTATAATGATGTGTTTTTTTGGGTCCAGTTCCAAAGGAGATTTAATTGCGCTTGTTACTTCCATAAGGTAAATACAAATTACTACACTTGCTGTTTAAAATTTTGTACACTGTTGTTTAATGAAGTTTAATACGTCAATTAATTGACTGAATATCAAACACTTAAAAAAATAGGCACAGTTATTGGTAGTAGTGAATCAAATTGTTTTTGCAAATATCACTAAAAGCCAGCGATTATGAGAATGAAGAAAGAATTAACAGATCAGGTTTTGGTAAAAGATTACCTCAACGGAAACGAATCGGCATTAGAAACATTGATCAATCGACATAGAAACCGAATTTTCGGTGCCATCGTAATTTTTGTGAAAGATACTAATCTGGCCAATGATATTTTCCAGGACACTTTTATAAAAGTTATCAAGACCTTGCGTTCAGGAAATTATAAGGAAGAAGGAAAATTTCTGCCCTGGGTTTTGAGAATAGCACATAATTTATGTGTTGATCATTTCAGAAAATCCAAAAGAGCGCCAAAGTTCAGCGGCTCTGATGAGTTTGATATTTTCGATGTGCTCAAATTGGATGACGCCAATGCTGAAGAAATTATCACTACCGGTGAGACGCATGATAAAGTCAGGAAAATTCTGCAGGAATTGCCTGAAGAGCAAAAAGAAGTGGTGATTATGCGGCATTATGCAGGTTTGAGCTTTAAAGAAATATCAGAAAACACTGGTGTAAGTATCAATACAGCACTTGGACGTATGCGCTATGCGCTTATTAATATGCGCAAATTCATTGAAGAAAATCACATTCAATTGTAATAAAGATAGTTTCATTTTTAGGGTTTGAAGCAAAGAGTATCCCATTAATTTGGGGTGCTCTTTTTTTGTTTGTAAAATAATTAAGAAATGCTTGCGTTAGTAGCTTGTCTTTCATTCATTAAAAAAAGAGCCAAAATGCAAGAATTATCTACATATGATTATTTGGTCAAAAAGCTGTATAATGAGACAGAGCCCACTGAAAATCAAGCTATTGAAGAAGCTTTTTTGAGAAATCCCTTTTTGAAGGAAAAATATGTTCAAATGGAAGAATCAAAAAATGTGCTTGATAATTTTGCTAATACTGGGCAGGATGTGACTCAGAAAAGTATTGATCGCATACTTAATTTCAGTAAGCTTACCGCAATACTTAACCATAAAAATTAAGCAATCTACATATTTAGGATTGATGCAACAAAAAAGCAGGGCTTAAATTTAAGTCCTGCTTTTTTGTTGTTGGCTAGTCTAAAACTTAGCGGTTGTATTTATTTCTGTCGTATGGTTTTAGTTTTGACTTCAATTCTTTACGGGCAAAGAAAATGCGACTTTTAACTGTTCCCAGTGGCAAGTTTAATTTGTCTGCAATTTCGTGATATTTAAACCCTTCATAATGCATTACGAAAGGAATTTTGAAATCATCACTTAGATTATTTACAGCGCGCATTAAATCTTCCATTACAAAATTGGTAGAAGATTCATTTTCGATTACCGTGCCTGCATTGTTAATAAAATAGAGGTTTTCAGTCGTGTCAATCAGCGTATTGCGCTTTTGGTTTTTGCGGTAGTTATTGATGAAAATATTTCTCATAATGGTAAACAACCACGCTTTGAGGTTGGTGCCACTCTGGTATTTATCTTCATTTGTAATTGCTCTGTAAACAGTTTCCTGCAATAAGTCATGTGCAGATTCTTTGTCTTTTGTGAGATTTACCGCAAATGGCAAAAGGTTATTTGTGTAATCGACAACTTTATCGGTGAAATTCATAACAGCCATGATCAATTATTTTTTGTTTGATTCAAATATAGGAATTACAGGGACAAAAAACAATAAAATGTTTAACTTTTTATTTAAAATAGTTAAACAAAGTTAAACTAATGATTTTAGCTGCTTTTCGAGCTCTTTGATGTTTTTAACGAGGTGAATGTTTTTATGCCATTCTGATTTTTTATTGCAAAGGCTGCCAATTAAAAAACCCGGAGTATCTCCTAGTTGAATTTTTAATTGTTCGTTAAGTGCACTTTGATTTTTTTGAGCATAACCTGCGGTCATTGCCATAACAAAACAATGTGGCTTGTAATGTGCCTTAACATTAGAGAGATCGCAAAGGGGCATATCTGTACCCAGGTATAAAGTGTGAATATTGCGTATGCGCAGTATATAATTGACAAAAAGTAAATTGAGCTCGTGTATTTCTCCGGGTGGACAAAAGAGTATTGCACGCTTTGAGTTTTCCGGATCTTTTAGCATTTGTCCGTCAGTGGCAACAATGATTTTTTGCCGCAATAAATTACTTACAAAATGCTCCTGAGCCACGCAAATAGAAGATGCCTGCCATAATTTTCCGATTTTTTCCAGAAAGGGATACGCAATTTCAAGCATACATCTTTCAAAACCCATTTTCAATGTAGCATTCGCCAGCAAATGATTGAATTCTTGCTCGTCATAGTTGAGCATTGCTTTTGTAAGACATTGAATCTGACCTTCAATCTGTTCGCAATCTACACTGTTTTCAAGAACCAGTTCATTTCGTTCCTCCTCAGAAAGTTTGGCAATTTTAGAAATCTTATAACCAAGTTTATTTAAGTGGGCTACATTGAGGATTTTTCTGAGGTCTTCATCCAGGTAGTAGCGAATGTTTGTTTTGGTGCGTTTTGGAGTAATGACATTATAGCGGCTTTCCCATATTCGCAAGGTATGGGATTTAATGCCGGTAAGCAATTCTAAATCTTTTATCGAATATTGACTCATTCAAAAAATACTTGTGGAGCAATCCATCTAATAAGCTAAACAAAAACTAAGGGAATTGTTTTGCAAAACTGCGTTATTAATCATTGAATTCAAACAAAAATTTGAAAAAGCACCACAGCAAAAATTAAGTCGTCATAGTTATCGGAATAAGACTTTGGAAGTCTATCGTCATTAGAATGGAGTTTGGTAAAGGTTCTTTGAAAAACAGGCACAAGCAGTCTTTTGTAAGCTGGGGAGAAATGAAAAGTATAACAATTAAAAATCAAACATCCCAATTGCCCTTTCCGGTATACCTTGCTGTTTTTTCCCAAAGAGCATCCTGTAATTGCTTATCATAAGTCAATTCCGAACTTTCACAGGCCTGGCATTCCTCAAAGTATTTGCCAGAGGTATTTTCTACTTCTTCACTTGAAGCAAGATAGACTGAAGTTTTTGCGCCTTTTTCAGGACTAATTCCGGTTAAGGTGAAAAGCGACCAGGCCCAGGCTATTAATTTGCTTCCGGCTTTTTTGCCCAGATCGGTTTTTACCAGTCCGGGATCAAGGCAATTGACTGTTATACTGCTGTCTTTCAAAAGGTCGGCCAGTTTATAGGTAAACAGCACATTGGCCAACTTCGAAAGTTTGTATTGCTTTCTAAAATTGAAATGTGATTTTTCATTGAGCGAGTCCACATCCATTTTCACACCTTCATGCGCCCTGGAGGCTACATTTACAATCCTGGCATTTTCTGCTTTTTTTAGTGCAGGCATCAAATAATAGCACATCAGGAAATAAGCATAATGATTGATGGCCATGGTTTGTTCAATCCCGTCCTCACTCAATGCAAATTGGGTGCGCATCACTCCGGCATTATTGACCAGTACATCGAGTTTGTCGTATTTCGATAAAAAAGTTTTACAGGCTTTTTCAATAGAAGCAAAAGAAGCCATATTGGCCTGAATTGTTTTCACTTTATCATTTCCGGTGTCGGCAATCAGTTTCTGTTTGGCATTTTCTGCTTTTTCAAGGTTTCTGCAAAACATTACTACTTCTGCACCTTTTTCCAAAAGTGCTTTGGCCGTATAAAAGCCGATTCCGGCATTGGCACCAGTGATGGCCACAACTTTGCCTTTCATAGCTCAGCATTTTTTCTGTTTCTTGTAGCGTGCAAATAATTATTGGCCTCGAGAAAATCTTTGGGATTGCCAATATCCAGTCTTTTTCCAGCGAATTTCAAGGCCATTATTTTATGGGATTGCGCCATTTTGTGCAATGCATCACTGATTTGTAATTCTCCGCCTTTCCCTTTTCCTGTTTTTTCTAAATAGTCAAAAATGGCAGGGGATAAAATATACCTCGCAGCTACAGCAAGGTTTGAGGGGCTGTCTTCAGGTGAAGGTTTTTCTACCAGCTTGTTTACATCTACAAGTTTGCTGTCCATGTGGAGTCCGCCCACTATTCCATACTTAC
This sequence comes from Chitinophagales bacterium, assembly GCA_040877935.1. Taxonomy (NCBI): domain Bacteria; kingdom Pseudomonadati; phylum Bacteroidota; class Chitinophagia; order Chitinophagales; species Chitinophagales bacterium. The sequence goes on along the minus strand of JBBDNB010000058.1, from coordinate 10,189 downwards.
TGACTTTTTCCATTGGCACCTCTTCCACTGCAATTACCGATGCATGGTGTTGCTTGTGAACATCGAGCATTTGGCTTAAAACAGAATGTTCATCGCTGTACAAAATGGCATCGCCCAGCAATACGGCAAAATGATCGTTTCCCACAAAATCCTTTGCACAGGCAATGGCATCGCCCAACCCGTTTTGTTTTTCCTGGTCAATCACTTTAAGCTCAAACCTACTGCGGAGCTCAATCAATGATTCAAGTAAATGGAGCTGTCCTTTTTCAGCAAGTATCTTTTCCAATGCGGGATCTTCCCTGAAGTAATTTTCAACGGCCCTTTTGCCCGGCCTGCTGATGAAAAGGATTTGCTCACAACCCGAAGCTACGGCTTCTGCAACTACATGATGCACAACAGGAAGTCCGTTTATGGGGAGCAATTCCTTAGGAACTGCTTTGCTTAATGGGAGCATTCTTATGCCAAAACCGGCAATGGGGATAACTGCTTTTCGAAGTAGATCGCTCATGCCTGCGAATATACAATTTGTGGTTTTATCACCGCAAGCCCTTCAGCCCTTAATTGATCGCAGCAATAGTCTCTTGCTTCTGGCGAATCTGCAAGGGCGAGTACAGCCCCGCCTGAACCACAGAATTTTGCTGCCACTCCGGTAGCGCTTACTTTTTTCACCAGCTTTACCTGTGCTTTTTGCAGCGGCATTACCTTTTCCCTAAGCTTGAAATTTTCATTCATTAGCTCAGCAAGTCTTGCATTGTTTCCCGTTTGCAGCGCAGAATAAAACGCATCGGCAATGGATTTCCAACTTTCAATCGCCCGGAGTGCTTCGGGTTTATTGTTGCTGAAATCCTTTTGGAAAGTATTGTGAACTACTTCTGAACCTTCTGAAAGTTCTTGTGAATAAACAATGAAAAGACAGTCTTGTATAGTATCCAGCTTGATTTTGTGGTATTGGCCAAAGCCCTGTTTTTCCATAATGGATTTATCAAAATCCATAAAAACAGGATGTTCGTAGGCCTGAGCTACTCGATCTTGAAGTCCTGCACCAATTCCCAGCTCCTCTTTTTCTACTGATAGTACCAAATTGGCAAGTACTGTCGGTGCAATTTCTTTATCGGCCCATTGAAGCAAAACGCGAAACAAGGCTGTGATCAATGCACTGGAACCTGCAAGTCCCACTCTCAAGGGAATATCAGAACTGTATTTTATACTGAGTGCAGTATCGGGCAGTTTCCAATTCTGTTTTTTTGCAAAATCAGTAAAGACTTTTAAGCTCGCCAACATCAATGGCTTTCCTCCAAAATAGCCATACTCCCTGATGCTTTGATTCAGTATTTCAATTGTAGGAAATTGTTCTTCTTCAGCGGGCGATATGATTTGCCAGCTTTCCCCTACTTCAGCTTTTACATTGGCCGAAAAATCAGAAAACACAAAAGCAATGCACTTTCCAAAATAGCCATCGGAAGGATTGCCGATCAGTGCTGCTCTTGGATAAGACTTTGCTTCAAACATATCAGTTTAGTGAAATGGCGGGGAGTTGTTCAGGAGCTTCTTTGTAGAAAAACAACTCTGTGACAGTGGTATCGAAATATTCGTAGAGCTTAAATTCTTGTAATATTTCCTGTACTTTATCTGAATGATCTGCATTGAAGACCATAGAAAGTCTGCTGCGATCTGCACTCAGAGAATAGGAGCGGATAACTCCTGATTCCATCATCTGCTCAATTTGTTCGTGTTGATCAGGAATTTGTTTGATGAAATTTTCTGAAATATTTATTGGAAGCTGAATATCAATCAGGAATTGTTTCATTATAAGTGATTTTTATTCAAGGTGAAATTTAGTGCACCAGAATGGCTTTAAGGAACTAAAAATACGCAAATAGAAAAAGGCAGCCAAATGCAGGCTTTCTTATAGAATAGCTTTATTCTGAGTGGTTCTGAAGTTTATTCCTCGGAATCAGGTATAGGAATGTCACCATCATCAGTATCCATTACTTCATTTTCATCGTCATCCTCATCTAACTCAGGTATGACGGGTTTTTCCAGACCTCCATTATTATTAAATTTCACCTTGATCATCCATAAACTGTCATCGGTTTCTACCGGTACGCAGTAGAGCACCTCTCTTTTATGATTTGTGATTTTCTGAATATAGCGTCTATACCCGTTTGGGTAACGCTTTTGAAATTCAGTGTGAATCTCAATGGGAAGTTTGTCCATGCTGATGAGTCGTCTCTTTTTTTCCATGACGCTGATTTTTAATCCTGTTATACGGTTTTTAAAAAAAATGTGACATAAGCAGTCGCAAAATTTTCAATTCCATTTATTTTGCCAATTTGAATACCTTATTTTAGCGCAAATCCCAGTACAAATATTTATTTAAAAATTAACAAAAAACTCAAACAATGAGCGATTATTTATTGGAAAAAAAATGGTTGAGGTCATTGGTTAAATCTTTAAAACTTCCTCTGCCATTACCACCATATTTAAACAGAGCCAGTAAGCCATACACTGATACTCCATTGGAAGCAAAGAAAGTAATATTGAGTGAATTTGGTTTCAAAAATGAAGTATTTTTGCAGGCTCTTGAAAAATTAGGTGCAAATACCTATAAATCAGCAGATGAGGAAGGAAGGCCTAATATATTAATATTCAATTCATTATCATTTACAGGGTATCAAGACCTTGATGAAGCTTATTTTTTCTTTAAACCACTATTAAAGAAGCTTTCGACTAATGGAAGAATATTGATACTGGCTGAAGGAAAAGCAGAAACTGTAGCTCAACAAACCATGAGCAGGGCTATGCTGGGTCTGATAAAAACTTTGGCTAAAGAGTCGGGGAAAAAAGGTATAAGTGCCAATGTACTTTTTATAAATGATGTAAGACAAGTATCTGATGAAGTATTGCTGAATGGAATTACGCAACATTTTGCATTTTGGTTGAGTGAGCATTCTGCTTATGTCAGTGGTCAATCTGTGCGCTTAAATTTGCAAAAAACAGAAAGTGATTTAACAGTAGAAAAAGCACTTGAAGGAAAAAACGCATTGGTTACCGGTGGATCAAAAGGTATAGGAGCAGCTATAGCAGAAAAGCTGGCTGGCGAAGGAGCATTGGTTTATATATTGGATATTCCCCCTCAGGAGATTGAGGCAAAGCGTGTTATGAGAAAAATCAAAGGCAAATTAATACTTGCCGATGTCACAGATCCTGAATTGCCTAATATTCTGCATGAAAAATTTGGGGAAAAGGGATTGGATATATTGGTGCACAATGCTGGTATCACAAAAGATAAAACACTGGCAAATATGCCTGAAGATTGGTGGAAACGTGTTCTTGACATTAATTTTCGCGCTATCGTAAATATTAACAAAGAACTGATGGAGCAAGGGACTTTCAATGCGAATGCGCGCATAACGCATTTGTCTTCTATCTCCGGCTTGTCAGGCAATTATGGACAAAGTAATTATGTGGTTTGTAAAGCCGCATTGATTGAATATTGTGCAGCTATGGCACGGAATAAAAAGCATTTGGACATGGTGTTCAATGCTATTGCGCCAGGCTTTATAGAAACAGATATGACGGCTAAAATGCCCTTTTTCACACGTGAGGGCGCAAGAAGACTTTCCGCATTTCAGCAAGGCGGTACACCCGATGATGTTGCCGAATTGGCATTGTATCTTTCACTACCCGCAGCCAGGGCTATAAATGGACAATGCGTAAGGGTTTGTGGCGGTAATTTTATGGGCGCTTAATCAATAGACTTCATATACTTAAAGTATTCACTATCCGTGCTTAGGATCAGGTTGGTTTTTTCATCCATTGATTTTTCAAAGCTTTCCATGGCTCTTAAAAAAGAATACAATTCACGGGAAGCCCTGTTTTTGTTGTATGCATTTGCATAAATATTAGTGGCTTTAGCATCTGCACGACCTCTTATTTCCTCGGCTGTTTTGTATGCTTCTGATTGTATTTTGGCCAGATCACGTTCTTTATCTCCCTGAATTGATCTGGCTTCTCCTTCACCCTGCGACCTGAACTGGTCTGCAATTCTCTTGCGCTCACTTATCATTCTTTCATACACTCGATCTCTAACATCATCTACATAATTGATGCGCTTAAACCTGAAATCCAATATTCTGATTCCCAAGTCTGTACAACGCTCATTGGCCTTTTTCAAAACTTCTGCTTCTATTTTTTCACGTCCTACAGAAATGTCTTCGAGTACCTCCATGTCTTCCATATAATCTTCAATTACTTCAGGCTCTCGGTTTTCTGAACGCACAATATCCAACAATTCATTTCCAGCCACTGCATTTCGGGTTTCGCCATCTAAAATATCATCCAGCCTAGATTGTCCGGAACGCTCGTTCCTTAATCTTTTGAAAAACTGTAAAGGGTTTGTGATTTCCCACCTTGCATAAGTATCTACAAAGATGAATTTCTTGTCCTTGGTGGGAATTTGATTGGCATCGCCATCCCATTCCAGGTATCGTTTGTCAAAAAACTGTACTCTTTGGATAAATGGGATTTTGAAATTTACTCCGGGTTCTGTCCTTGGTTCGCCAATGGGTTTTCCAAATTGGGTCACAATAGCCTGTTCCTTTTCATCTAAAATAAAGTAGCTATTGAATACTACAATGGCCACTATTGCGATTCCTATAATTATTAATCTATCTCTTAACTTCATTTCGTCATTCCTTTTTTATATCCTTCTAAATTCAAAAGGGGCAGTACATTGCTCCCATTTTCATCTACAATAATTTTATTTCCCAATTTTGGCAAAACAGTCTCCATCGTTTCATGGTACAATCTTTTTTTTGTTACCTCTGGTGCTTTTATGTAGGATTTGTAAATATCTTCAAAACGATTGGCCTCACCCTGTGCACGATTGACCCTGTTGAGGGCATAGGCTTCTGCTAATTCTATGGTTTCCTCTGCCTCACCTTTGGCACGGGGAATTACTTTGTTGTAATCCGATTCCGCTTGGTTGATCAAGGTTTCTTTTTCCTGCTGTGCTTGGTTTACGGCATTGAATGAAGCTTTTACCGGCTCAGGAGGGTTTACATCTTGCAATACCACTTGATCGATACGGATGCCATTTTCATAATCATCACAAAGCTCTTGAAGGATTTTTTTTACTTCAGTGGCTACTTCTTGCCTTTTAACGGTTAATACTTCATTTACCGTCCTGTCCCCAACCACTTTGCGCATGGCAGCTTCCGACATGTCGTGCAGTGTTTTTTCTGCATTTCTAACCCTAAAGAGGTATTGATAAGAATCCTGAATTCTGTATTGTACTACCCATTCCACATCGGCCATATTCAAATCACCGGTCAGCATAGTAGATTCATTTACATAAGGTCTTTTATCATAGGTAGAGCGAGTACCTGATGAAGTTGTTCTAAAACCAAATTCTTGTTTGAGCTGTCGCTGCACTGGGATTTTATACATTTTTTCTATACCAAATGGCATAATGAAATTAAGTCCGGGCAATGTAGTTCTGGAATATTTGCCCAATTGCAAAACTACGCCCTCTTCCTCTGGACCAACTGTTCGTATGGAAGTAGCCCCTGCAATGATTATGAATACCGCAATAAGAATCTTGTTCAAGTGTTGTTTTATCCAATATAGGTTAATGTTGATTTTTGGTCTTTCCTGACTCATAAATTATTTTTTGTTTAATTGTGTTTTGCTTAAAATTAAGAAAAATAAACGGGAATAGGGCATTATAACGATAGTGATTTCATGCTGCAATAGATTTCCTAATGCATATTCCGGGTTAAAATTGAATTAGTGAAATTTGGCTAAATGATAACTTATGTAAAACTCAGGCTTTCTTTTTGTCGAACGGCTTATTGCCGTGCTTGTAATAAAACTGAACGGCTGCTGCCAACCAATCCAACCTTTGTTCAGGAGTAAGCTTTAGAAAATCGGTATGCCCATCAAAATCTTCCTTGCGCAATTTTGATAGATCGAGTTGGGGCTTTTTGTTTTTTTTATGGTTCATGGTGTTCAATCATTATTTCGCCAGGTTCGAAAAGCGGTCGGACGGCTAACTTATCCGAATCTCCGATATGGCTCAATTAGTTTCCCAATCAATCAACATATCCGTCTGACCGCTATAATTCTATTCGGGGCTTTTTATTTTTCTTTTGATCCATTGCCTTTTTTAATTGCCAGTATTTTTTTCAGCTCATCTATATCCCATTTGTCTTTAGAACGCATAGGTTCAATTTTCTGTTTTAGTTCTATTAACTTCTCAATTGTCAAATACCTAATTTTAACTCCATACATCTCTTTTTCTTCCGTATCCTCCAATAAAACATTGTAGCCCATACGCTTTGTAATAAAAATATCTACTTGCTTATATGGATTGTCAATGTCAATAAAAGTAAAAACAAGCGCATTTTTCTCTTTTGCTATTTTATTAAGCAATTCATCATCAAGAAAGATTTCTGGCTGAACAGGGGCGCGAGGAACCATATTCAATTTTTTCATTACAGCTATAAAGCGCTTTAAATTTTCAGGCTTGCGATCTACGGAAATATCAAGATCCAGGGTCATTCTTTCTAAACCGTGCAATACTCCTGCCACTCCGCCTGAGATTATAAAGCTTACATTTTCATTTGCCAGCTCAATTATTATTTCTTCTAAGTGATTGTTCATTTAATCGCTTTGGGATGAAATTAATAAACATTTCTTGTTCTGCTCCGAAAAGCGGTCAGACGAATAATTTGTTGAACTTTTGAACGCACTCAACTCGTTCGAATACTTTTCAGGAATTCGTCCGACCGCTATGTTTCAAACTCAGATTTTTTATCATTTTTTTGATTCAATAGAAAACCTTGACCATACAGCAAAAAAAGCAGTTAAGGGGACAAAATTAAAGGGACACATCAATATGTGTAATAAATTTCAACCCTCCTGTTTAAAGAGTTATTTTCTCTCGATAACATTTTTGAATAAGCCATTCCTTTAATGGAAATTGGAATTTCAATTTGCTGTTTTATCAATTCAGAAATAAATAATGCTCTATTTTTGGAAAGTATCTGATTGTATTCATTTGTTCCAATACTATCAGTATGCCCAATGATCAATACACTGGAAATTTCATTATCATTTTTCAAATATGATAGTATTTTACTTATATCTGCATTTGACTTATCCTCGTTAAAATCAAAATAATAGGTATAGGCGTGAACTGTGTCTAATTTATGAGGACTATTGGGTTCTTCAAAATCAGGCTGTTGTTTCATTTTTAAAGCAATATTCGAACTTGTGTCAATTGCCCTAATACTTATTCTGTCTATAGCATATATGGAGTTGATGTTTTGGGAAGTTCTTTTGTTTTTCTTAGAATTTTTTATTGGATGAAAATTCTCCTTCAGGTTTTGTTCTTTCCAATATGAAGTTTTTTCATAAAGTAAATTCCCGATGTAGATGTATTGTTCATCGCCAGTGCCCGTGTAATTGAATTCTATTTCATTATAAACAACTGAATCTCTCAAAACTGAACCTAAACACCACACTGGTTCTATATTATGGCGGTATATTGGCTCTTTGTTCGATTTATTGATGCCTATACTATATGGTGTCATCTTATTTAAAAAACCTACACAAATACTTTTACTGTAATGATTCCCACTGAAAAATTTCAAATAAAAACGCACCTTGTATTTTTGTCCTTTGACTAAAGGTCTTCTTAATTTACCAGCAAGATTATCAACTCTATATTCATTGGGCAGGTAATTCATGTTCATTATAATAATTTTAGAATATACTTTCCCGCTATAGGCATTACTGTCTTTTGAGCTTAAAGCATTGTACATTAGTACATTTCCTGGCCCAGTTGAATCCTCCACATAATTCCAATACATCGACATTACACGAACATCATCCGTATGAGGGTGAAATGCCTCTAATAGACTTGAGTCATTTAGTTCAAATTCTTGCTTATTTCCAAATTGATCTACAAGCATTTTTATTTTGGCTTCTCTTGTTTGCTCAAAATCTCCATTTAAAAGTAAATTAACTTGTGATTTAACGGATGAAATCCCCATATAAAATAAGAATAGTACTGATATCAGTATTCTCTTGGAGTAAATATGGGAATTATTATGCCTTGTCATAATTGATGTGTATTAGCTGAAATATACCTTATCTATTCAGAAAAGAAGTCAGACGATTTGAAATCTGAATTTTTGAACACAAGTTAATATAGTTGTAAAGCGTTTAGAAAGATCGTCAGAACGCTATGTCTCAAATTTATAGGTTTTCACCCAATCATTGTAAAAGCCGGATATAAAGAAACCACAAGGCAAATCCGCTGAGGAAAATGATGCCCGTATAACTCAATATTTTCAGCCATAAAGGCGGTACTGCTTCTTTGGCAACATAGGGCGCATGCACCAATCTGAAATTGACAATGGCAATGAGCGGGGCAATCAAAAATGAAATGGTGGTGGCCAAATCTACCAGGGCTTTTAGTTGTCCGCTAAAGGAATAAATGAGCAAATAGGCTCCACCGGCAACCACTAAAACCGAAGCCATATACACCTGCCGTGTTTCAATGGCTTTTTCAAAAAAACCGCCTTTAAAAAGCAGTGATGTGGATTTTTCCAGGCTTCGAGCATAGCCGTCAAAAACACCAATGCTGGTCCCAAACATAATGGCAAAGGCTGCAACGGCAATAATGAAATAGCTCCAATTGCCAATGGATTGGGTATAAAGATCGATCACAAAACTGGCAAATGCCGCGCTGGAATCGGGCAACTCGATATTGGTTCCGTAAATCAAAAAGGCGCCCAGGGTCAAAAAACACAGGGAAAGCAATGCGGAAATCAGGTAGGCAATATTGAAATCGAACAGGGTTTCTTTCAGTTTTGGTTTATAGCCTGTTTCCTTGATTCGCTCCAAAGTCCAGAGGCTGTTCCATGCCGACAGATCCACTGCCGTGGGCATCCAGCCCATCAATGCGATGATAAAGGCAATGCCGCCCGGAGTCCATGTTTCAGGACTGGAAATGGTGCTGATCTCTGCAACTGGGCCATTTTTCAATGTCAATACAAATGCTGCAAGGGTGGCCAAAAGCATTACTGTAGCAATAATTTTGATCAATCCATCCAGGGCTTTGTATTTTCCCAATAATAAAATCAACACACAGACCAAAAACAAAACTGTAGCTGCCGGGATTTTCAGCCAGGGGATGAGTTGGGAAATGCCAAAGAGATTGTCCAAAAAACCGGCCGTAACTGCCCCAACTGCTGCTGCCACGAAAAACATGGAACACACCGTAATCAAAAAATAAAGCAAGAGCATCCATTTGCCAATGCGCTGATAGCCATCAATAATACTTTCGCCACTGGCAGAGGCATAGCGCGACCCGTATTCAAAAAAGGGATATTTCATCAAATTGGCCAGTACAATGGCCCACCAAAGCGCAAATCCGTAATCCGCACCTGCCCGGGTCGATTGCACCAAATGCGATACGCCAATGGCCGTAGAGGCAAATAAAATCCCCGGCCCTATGGTTTTTAAGATATTGGATTTTGGCATGATCGATCAAAATATTCCTGGTTCAAAGAAAGGCATATTTTGATTTAAAAAATTGTCTAAAAACAACTCTTCAACTGACGGAATTCAATTTTAATCAACTCAAAATAAAGCGGATATTGAGCCGATTAAAATCCCTAATCGGCTCATATAGAGCATGAAAAACCCACTGGCGCGCATTTTGCAGCATAGCCTGACTGAAGCAGGGCGAATGCGTGCCCGGCTGGTCTGAACAGGTCTATTCGTATTGGCTGATTAACGACATTCTATCAATGCTTTGTCTGTCTTGAAGCATCATATCTGATCAAGGCATACGCAATCAAGCCCGCTACAAGAAGAATAATAGAAAGAATTACGAAATCCATATGCTTAATTTTTATTTTTTGTCCTTCATACTCATAATGGAAAACCCTAGAATTGCGAAAATAATTGCAACTGCCGTTCCGACAATCATGACAACAGTGCTGGATATCCCTTGAATTTTCAAAACTGATGATAGTACCGCTCCGCCAATTAATAACTTAGCCACGTCAACGAAAAATTTACCAATTTCTTTCCGCAAATCCTTGTCCATAGATTACAAATGCGAATCAAGGGTTGGATATCAACAAAAAAGATGTTGATATAATTCTGTGAA